>JBQEKJ010000021.1:0-16615 GCA_052103835.1 Pauljensenia sp. | reverse complement strand
CCAGCCCTCGTCGGTGTCACGACGACGCTCGTACACCGCATCCAACGAGGACGCTTCCCATGGTGGCGTCGGGCGGTCGTGTGCGACCTGGCGGACGGTCTCGACGACACGGAACTCACCGAGGTCGAGGGCATGGTGCTGGACATCGCCAGGGTCGGCTTCACCGCCATCCTCGTGCGTCCCGCCCGTTCGAACATCATCACCGACGGCACCACCCTGGAACGCTTCATCACCCGCGTCCACAACGCCGGGCTCAAGGTGATCGTGCGTCTGTCAGGTTCGACGCTGCCCGGAGGCTGCGGGGGGACCTTCATCGATCTGGAGGAGGGCGTGACGACGCTGGTCCTGCGCGCGCGGGCAGCACTCAAGGCCGGCGCCGATGGCATCGACCTGGGTCGCATCGACGACAGCTGCGGCGATCCGGTGTCACCTGACCCGGTGAGGCGCGCCCGTCATGCCGAGCGCTTCTCCCAGCTGGTGCGCATCCTCCAGGCGGAGCTCGCAGACTTCGATTCACAACCCGTCCTCGCGGCTGAGGCCAGCATTGCGGACGACGACACCTTCCACCGCCACCTGGAGGAGGAGTGGTTCCACCACCTGCGCGACGACTCGCTGACGACGTGTTCCTGGGACGCGGACCAGTTGAGGAGCCGGGTCAGGACCGCACTCGAGGATCGCGACCGACTGGGACACGTGGCCGCCTGGCACGCGTCGGGACGAGCGCTGAACGGTCGCAACGATGCCCCTGAGGCGCATTCCTGGGAAGTCGGCGCATCGCCGGACCGTCGAGCGGCAATGGCGCTGTACGAGCTGTCCGTGCCCGGTGCGGTCTACGTGCCCTTCGAACACCTCGCCGGTCGCTTGCAGCCGATCGGTGAGGGGCGGGCCCACCGGACGTGGGCAGTTGGTGAGCGCGCCTCCCTGGAGGCACGCACCCTGGGCATCGCGCTGCGTCTGCGCAATGAACGCGCAATGGGGTCGGGGTCCTTCGCCTTCGTCGACCACCTGGACTGGACCCACCCGGGAGTCGGGGTCCACGTCTGCGCGGGGACGATGGTCGTCCTCAACACCTCCGCTGCGCCCGTGGAGGTGCCCGCCGAGCACCGGTTCCTGGTGTCCTCCCATGTCACCGACCAGACCGCTCCCCACGCTGCAGGTGTTCCCCGGACGGTCCCGCCCGAGACCTGCGCCTGGTTCGACACCGCCCGCATCCAGCCGGCCCCCTTCGAGCACACCGACTGACCGGACCTCGCCCCCCGAACAGAGCGGACCGCAGGGGAAGGGTCAGGGGTGGTGGGTCTCACGGAGGGCCTGGGCGACGGCCTCGGCACTGAACTGGCCGGGCGCGCTCCCACGGCCCACGGTCCCAAACGTCGCAGCGCTGCCCAGCCGCTCCCCGCCGATGCGGGTGATGGCCCCGGCCATCCCCATCGAGATCGCGATGACCGGGATCCCCAGGTGCTCGCGTGCCCACATCTGGGCGTTCAGCACGGGGAACATGTCCAGCGGTTCCCGCGCGCGGTAGGCAACCTTGGCCACGTCCGCCCCGAGGTCGCGCATGGCGACGAGGCGGGAGATGACCTCCTCCTCGGGTGGTGTACCCCCGAAGTCATGGTTCGAGGCGATGACCGCAGCCCCCGCGAGGTGGGCGCCCTCGATGATCGACTCTGCGTCCGCACGCCGGTACTCGACATCGACGGCATCGGCTCCGCAGCGGGCCAGGAGTCCCACCACCTCCGCGTACCCGAGGTCCCCGAGATCTGCGGCCCCACCTTCGTGGACGGTGCGCACCGTGGCCAGCACCGGCAGCCCGACATGCTCCAGGACCACTGCGAGCGCCTCCTCCACGGCATCCTTCGCGTTGTCACCCACAGAACCCAGCTGGTCCACCCGCCACTCGACGAGGTCCACGGGGTGGCCCTGCAGGGCCAGGCACTGGGTACGCAGCTCGTCGACATCAGTCCCGGTGACGGGCACGATGATCCGCGTGGGGCCGCCGAGTGCGACGGCCGCGTCCCCCCGCCCGATCCGCACCGGCCCCATCGGCAGTGCCCCACGCACCGGAGGAACCGGGCACGCATCCGGGAGGAGCGGAGGCCAGACGAACTGGCCGTGCTGTTCCTCCTCAGCCACCCGAGACACCGTCCTCGGCCAGGTGCAGCTGCGCGCGCTCCGCATCCCCCAGGCAAGGGGAGTCGAGCCAGCCCTCCGGAAGGTGGGGCACCTTGGGTGTTCCGGCCCGCCCCCGCGCGCCCTCGGCGGCCACCGGGTAGGACTGGTCCAGGTCCAGGCCCCACAGGCGCTCGTGCAGTTCGGCCAGGGAGGACACCAGGTTGAGGTCGCGCCGCGCGGGCCCTCCCACGGAGAACCCCCGCAGGTACCAACCCACGTGCTTGCGCATCTCCCGCATGGCACGCGCCTCCTCCCCCTGGTCCTCCACGCACCACCGCGCGTGGGTCTCGATGATCTCGGCGACCTCGCGCAGGGTGGGTCCCGCGGGCACGGGGAACCCGTGGGCGGCGGCCACCAGGTCCCGGAACAGCCAGGGTCGTCCCTGGCAGCCGCGCCCGATGACCACGGCGTCGCAGCCGGTCTGCCCCATCATCTCCCGGGCGTCGGCGGCGGAGAAGACGTCCCCGTTGCCGAAGACCGGGACGGTGACCTCCTCGCGCAGGCGCGCGATGCGCGTCCAGTCCGCGCGCCCCGAGTAGTACTGGGCCTGTGTGCGTGCATGCAGGCCGATGCCCGCCACACCGCACCTCTGCGCGGTGCGGGCCGCGTCGAGGTAGGTGAGGTGGTCGTCGTCGATGCCCACACGCATCTTGATGGTGACCGGGACCTCGCGGCCCACCACGCGACCACTCTCCTCTGTGGCACCGACCACCGCACGCAGGAGGTCCTCGAAGAGGTCCCTCTTCCACGGCAGGGCCGCTCCCCCGCCCTTGCGGGTCACCTTGGGCACCGGGCACCCGAAGTTCAGGTCGATGTGGTCAGCCAGGTCGCGCTCGACCAGCAGGCGCACCGCCGCCGCCATGGTCGAGGGATCCACGCCGTAGAGCTGGATGGAGCGCACCCGCTCCTGCGGATCCGTGCGCACCATCCGCATCGTCTCCGCATTGCCCTCCACCAGCGCGCGCGACGTCACCATCTCCGTCACGTACAAGCCGGCCGGGGCGTCCACGCCTCGCGTCCAGCGCGCTCCTCCGGGCGCCACAGCAGTGTCGGCGGGGCCGTCCTGTGCGGTCACACCGACGAGGGCGGGGCCGCCCTCGTCCGCCGAGCTCACCGGGGCGGGACGCAACCCGGGGGGCAGCCCCTCCTCACCGAAGCGGCGGCACAGGCGCCGGAAGGGCGCGTCGGTGACCCCGGCCATCGGGGCGAGGATGACCGGGGACCACAGACGCAGCGGTCCGACCTCCACACGGGGGGCCGGACCGCTGACGAGGGAGGTGGGGACCACTCAGCAGCACCCCAGGCGCTCGATGAGCCAGGGACGCACCTCGTCCAGGGGCAGGCGCACCTGCTCCATGGAGTCGCGCTCACGCACGGTGACGGCGTGGTCCTCGACCGACTCGAAGTCGTAGGTGATGCAGAAGGGGGTGCCGATCTCGTCCTGGCGGCGGTAGCGACGCCCCACCGCACCGGAGGTGTCGTAGTCGACGTTCCAGGTGGAGCGCAGCTCCTGGGCGAGCTCGGAGGCAGGGCCGGTGAGCTCGGGCTTGCGTGACAGCGGCAGGACGGCGACCTTCACCGGGGAGAGGCGCGGGTCCAGGCGCAGCACGGTGCGCTTGTCCACGCCGCCCTTGGCGTTGGGGGCCTCGTCCTCGGAGTAGGCCTCCACCAGGAAAGCCATGAGGGAGCGCGTCAGACCCGCGGAGGGCTCGATGACGTAGGGCGTCCAGCGTTCCTTCTTCTCCGGGTCGAAGTAGTCCAGGTGTTGGCCGGACGCCTCGGAGTGGACGGTGAGGTCGTAGTTGGTGCGGTTGGCGATGCCCTCCAGCTCGCCCCATTCGCTGCCCTGGAAACCGAAGGTGTACTCGATGTCGACGGTACGCTTGGAGTAGTGGGAGAGCTTCTCCTGGGGGTGCTCGTACTTGCGCAGGTGCGAGGGGTCGATGCCGAGGTCCGTGTACCAGGCGAAACGCTCGTCGATCCAGTACTGGTGCCATTCCTCGTCGGTGCCGGGCTCGACGAAGTACTCCAGCTCCATCTGTTCGAACTCACGTGTGCGGAAGATGAAGTTGCCCGGCGTGATCTCGTTGCGGAAGGACTTGCCGATCTGGCCGATCCCGAAGGGGGGCTTCATGCGCGAGGTCGACATGACGTTCGCGAACTGGGTGAAGATGCCCTGGGCGGTCTCGGGACGCAGGTAGTGCAGGCCGGCCTCGTCGTCGACCGGACCGAGGTAGGTCTTGAGCAGGCCGGAGAAGGCCTTCGGCTCGGTCCACTGGCCGCGGGTGCCACAGTTGGGGCAGGGCAGGTCGGAGAGGTTGACCTGGTCCTCGGTGAGGCCCTTGCGCTCGGCGTAGTTCTCGATGAGCTCGTCCTCGCGCAGGCGCTTGTGGCAGGACAGGCACTCGATGAGCGGGTCGGTGAACGCCTGGACGTGGCCGGAGGCCTCCCAGACCTTGCGCGGCAGGATGACGGAGGAGTCGAGGCCGACGACGTCCTGGCGGGAGCGCACGACGCGGTTCCACCACTGGCGCTTGATGTTCTCCTTGAGCTCCACGCCCAGGGGGCCGTAGTCCCAGGCGGAGCGTGTCCCGCCGTAGATCTCACCGGAGGGGAAGACGAAGCCACGGCGCTTGGCCAGGCTGATGACGGAATCGAGGCGGCTGGAACCCTGTGCCACTTGGTGCACTCCTTGTGTCCTGTGGGCCGCACCTGGCTGGCGCGGCTCCTGGCTGTGCAGATTCTAGCCTCAGGTGCACCCCGGGGCCCGTGCCGTCCGGGTGGGCGTGCCCGGGCGCGCGGGGTCGCGTTGCGGGGGTCCTCCCGACGAGGGCGGGACCTGCACCCGGACACAGGACACGCCGCACCCGCGACGAGGGCGTGGCCGACACCTGACGAGGGAGTGGACGCACCCGCGACGAGGGCGTGGCCGCACCCCTGGAGAAGACGGTGGTGCACCCCGGTGGACGACAGTGCCGACCTCCCCCTGAGGAGGAGGTGTCGGCCTCCCCCGAATGGAAGCCTGCGCCACCCCCGGTCCAGTCGGGTCGCGGTGGTCCCGCCCCTCCGGGAGTTCCTCAGCCCTTGACCGACCCCGCCGTCAGACCCGAGACGATGTACTTCTGCAGGTACAGGAAGATCAGCACCACCGGGACCGCCGCCACGACTGCACCGGCTGCGAAGAGACCCCACGGTGCGGTGCGGGCATCTGCCGCCCAGTTGTACATGCCCACCGCCAGCGTGTACCTGTCGGGGGTCTGGAGGACGACCCGGGCGATCACGAAGTCACCGAAGCTCGCGATGAAGGACAGCAGTCCGACCACGGCCAGGACCGGCAGGACGAGGGGCATGATGATCGTCCAGAAGACCTGGGCGTGTGAGGCACCGTCGATCTCCGCTGCCTCGTCCAGCTCCTTGGGCACCGTGTTGAAGAACCCGTAGAGGAGGAACGTGTTCGACCCCAGTGCCCCACCCAGGTACACGCAGATCAGCCCCATCTGGGAGTTCAGACCCAGGGCGGGGAAGACGTCCTGGAGCGAGAGCAGCAGCAGGAACAGGGCCACGAAGGCCAGCATCTGCGGGAACATCTGGACCAACAGCAGGAACGTCAGGGTGCCGCGCCGTCCCCGGAAGCGGAAGCGGGAGAAGGCGTAGGCGGCACTCGCCCCCATCAGCACGGTGCCCACCGCTGTGGTCGTGGAGACCACCAGGGAGTTGCGGATCCAGCTCCAGTACTCCGTGCCTGACAGCGCCGCGTAATTCACGCCGCTGAAGGTCGAGAACAACCTGTTGGACCCCGTCAGCGTCGCATTGGGGACCAGCGACACGGAGACGACGTAGAGCAGCGGGATCACGCAGTAGATGATGGCGACGACGCCGACGATGTGGCGCCAGCCGACCTCGGCCCACCAGCGCATCCCCCTCAGGGAGGTGTGGAGCTTCTCCCGACCGGGTCCGGGGGAGGCGTGGAGCTTCTTCCGCCCCGGCTCCAGGGGGGTCGCACCCGATGTGCTCATCACAGGTCCTCCAGTGCTCGCGTCCGACGGAAACCGGCCCAGGCGATCAGGCCGACGACGATGAAGATGACGATCGACATCGCAGAGGCCAGGCCGTAGTCCTGGCCTCCCCTGTCGAAGGCGATCTTGTAGACCATGGAGATCAGGATGTCCGTCTCCCCCACGGGCACCGACAGACCCGGGTAGTTCGGGCCCCCTCCGGTGAGCATGTAGATGAGGGAGAAGTTGTTGAAGTTGAAGGCGAAGGAGGCGATGAGCAGTGGCACCGTCGCCTGGAGCACCAGGGGCAGCTTGACGGACCAGACGGTGCGCAGCGCCCCTGCCCCGTCGATCTTCGCGGCCTCCAGGACGTCGGAGGGCAGCGACTGGAGGGTGCCCATGCACACGAGGAACATGTAGGGGAAGCCCAGCCACAGGTTGACGCCCAGGATGGCGACCTTGGCCAGCATCCCGTCCGTGAGCCAGGGGATCTCCGCGCCCCCGAGCAGCACCTGGTTGACGAACCCGAAGCGCTCATTGAGCATCCCCTTCCACACCAGCGTCGCGAGGAAGGCCGGGAACGCATAGGGCAGGATCAGCAGGGACTGGTAGATCCTGCGCCCCCGCACCCGGGTGTCGGAGAAGACCAGGGCCAGGAAGAGACCGAGCACGAAGGTCGTGAGCACGGAGCCACCGGCGAACACGAAGGACCACACCAACGCCCGGAGGAACGGCCCGCCGAGGTCGCGGCTGACCACCATGTCCGTGAAGTTCTCCAGGCCCACGAAGACCCGCCACCCGGGGGTGAGCTCCGTCCCGTCCGGGGCGACGAAGGCACCCGCATCGGTCGCTGTGTAGGTGATGCCCGTCTCGCTGTCGGTGATGCTGTCGGTGGCAGCGTCGTAGGTGAAGGTGGACCGGGCGAGGTAGCCCTTGGAGCCGTCGGTGGTGACGTAGTGACCGTCGGAGGGGTCCTCCGAGACCGGGACCGCAAGACCTGCCACCTCCTGCTGGCGCTGGCTGAGCTGGGCGAACGTCAGGACGTCGTGTCCGGGCACAGCCGTGATGCCCATCGACCCGACCTCGGCGCCCTCCACGGGCTCCAGGGGCTGGTCCGGGGTCCCCACGGAGACGGTGTCCGTGTCCGGGTCGAGCACGGCCAGGCCCAGCGTGCCCCCGTCGTCGATGACGGCGACCGCAACGGTGGGGGCACCCTCGACCCGCTTCTCGTGCTTCTGGAGGATCGCGGAGATCGCGTCCTCCTGGGTCGAGTTGTGTCCCTGCCCGTAGTTGGTCAGTGACACGTAGCCGGTGTAGCCCATGACGAAGACCTGGTAGACGAGCACGAAGACGAGGCCGGGGAGGAGGTACTTCGCCGGCAGCATGCGCGGGGAGAAGTAGACGACGTTGACCGCGACCAGGAGCAGGACGAGCACGGTGACGACTGCCCACGACCGGGCACTCCAGGCGGTGAGGATGCCGTAGACACCCAGGGCGTCCACGAGCATGACGAGGACGAGCTTGAGGAAGAACCCGCGACCACCCACGTCGCGTGCGTGGGAGGTCGTGCGGTGCGTGGGAGATGTGGTGGTGCTGGGTGAGGTGCCCGGTGAAGCCATGGGGTGCTCCTGTTGTCGCGTCATGGGACGAGGGCGAGGGTCGGGCGCCCCCGGGCCTCTCGGGCCCGGGGACGCCCCTGACTGCCGTCAGTCGAGGTGGATCACTGACCGATGGCGCCCTTGATGTTCTCGACCATCGTCGACCACCCTTCCTCGGGGGCCTCCTTGCCGGTCACGATGTTTGCCTCGGTGACACCCCAGAACTGCCACACCGAGCCCATCTCCGGGATGGCCGGCATCGGGACACCCGCTCCGGCGACGGTCGCGAAGCCCTTGATGTCCTCGTCGTCGATTCCCTCGGCGACGGAGGTCATCGCCGGCACACGTCCACCGATCTCGTACAGCTGCTGCTGGGCGGCGGCCGTACCGACGTACTCGAGGAACTTGTTGACCAGCAGTTGGTTCTCGGTCTTCGCCGAGGGGAAGAACACCTGGACCCCGACTAAGGGCTGGGCATCCTGGTCACCGGCCTTGGGCACGGGGAGGACGGAGACGTCCATCCCCGCCTCACGGAAGGCGGTGACGTTCCACGGGCCGGTCACCGTGTAGGGGGCCTCGCCGTCCAGGAAGGCCTGCTTGGCGACATCGGAGGTGATGGCCGGGTCCAGGATGCCCGCATCTCCCTGGGTCTTGAGCCACTCGGCGAAGGCCGTGCCGTTCTCGCCACCCAGGGCCAGGTCCGTCGTGTAGGAGCCGTCAGCGGACTGCTCGAAGACCGGCGCCCCGAAGGAGGTCTGGAAGGGGTAGAAGTGGTAGGGATCGCCCTCGTCACCCATCTGGATGATGAAGGGGTACTTCACCCCTGTGGCCTCCCCGGAGGAGATCATGTCGTCGAAGGTGGCGGGGGTGTCGGTGGTCAGCGCATTGTTGCGCACCAGCGCGACCGACTCGATGGCGTAGGGGACCCCGTAGGTCTGGCCGTCAAAGGTGACGGCCTGGACGGCGGAGTCGGAGAACTCGTCCTGGACGTCGCTGAGGTCCACGGTCCCCACCACGCCGTTGGTGACCAGGGCGCCGAGCTTGTCGTGGGCCATGACGATCAGGTCGGGACCCTTGCCCGTGGGGACCTGGGTGATGAACTCCTGGTCCATGTCCGACTCGGACTTCTGCACGACGGAGAGCTCGATCTGTGTCTCGGCCGTGAAGTCCTTCGCGAACTCCTGCATCTCCCCGTAGCGCGTGTCATCGGCCCAGATGGTGAGGGTTCCCACCCCGGCCGTGCCCGACTGGTCCTCCGCCGCACCGGATGCGGCGTCACCGGACTGGTCTGCTCCCCCGCCACAAGCAGCGAGGGTACCCACCAGTGCCAGGGCGCCCAGGGCAGCAATACCTCTTCGCATGTCAACTCCTCAGTGGTGTCTCCGCCGCACTCGTCGGTGAGTGCGATCACTGAACATGACTGTAACTGTTGCTGCAATCCACTGCAAGGATTGGGAGATCGCTGCAAGAACTGTCGACGAACTGTTACATTCACAAGCAGCGAGGCGGTACCCCAGCGAGGAGGACCCATGTCGAGACCCCGTACCCGAATGGCGGACATCGCCGCCCTGGCCGGCGTGTCCACCGCCACAGTGTCCAGGGTCGTCAGCGGCACGGGCCAGGTCTCGGAGGACACGCGTCACAAGGTCCTCGTCGCACTGGACTCCCTCGGTTACGAGCGCCCCACCGTGGAGCGGTCGGGGAACTCCTCCACCATCGCGGTCATCACCCCGGAGCTGGTGAACCCGATCTTCGCCCTCTACGCCCACTCCATGCAGACCGAGATCACCCATGCGGGGTCCCTGCCACTCATCTGCACCCAGACCCCGGGGGGGACCACCGAGGAGCAGTACGTGCGCAGCCTCCTGGACCACGGTGTCGCCGGCATCGTCTTCGTCTCGGGCCGGCATGCCGACTACCGCGCCGACATCAGTCGCTACGTCTCCCTGGCTGCCAGTGGCGTCCCCTTCGTCACCGTCAACGGCGCCCGCACGGAGGTGCCCGCACCTGACTTCTCCACCGGGGACGCCATGGGCATCGAGGCTGCGGTCCACCACCTCGTCCAGCTCGGTCACCGCCGCATCGCCCTGCTGGGGGGTCACACCCACATCGTCCCCGCAGCCCGCAAGTCCGAGGCGTTCCGACAGGTGATGGAGCGCGAGCTCGGTGACACGGACCCCCTGGTCACCGAGACCTTCTACACCTACGAGGCCGCTGCGAGCGCGGCGCGGGAACTCGTCGAGGCGGGCACGACCGCCATCGTGGCAGGCTCCGACCTGCAGGCCCTGGGAGCTGCGCGCACCATCCACGCCATGGGGCTGCGCGTGCCCGAGGACGTCTCCCTGGTCGGCTTCGACGACTCGATGCTCATGGGCCACCTGGACCCTCCCCTGACCACCGTGCGCCAACCCGTCCAGGCCATCACCACGGCCGCGGTCCGCGCCCTGACGTCCATGGAGCCCGGATCGCGCCAGGAGCACCAGGCCTACGTGTACACCCCCGACCTCGTCGTGCGGGGGTCCACGGGCCAGGCCCCGGACCGGGCTGCATCGGATCCACGACCCCGCGCCAGCCACACCCCTGCCTGACGCCGACCTGCCTGACGCCGACCTGCCTGACGCCGTCCCGTCAGCCGCCGGACCGCCGACCTCACCTCCGCCAGCCACACCCCCGCCCGACGCCGTCCCGTCAGCTGCCGGACCACCCGCCCGGTGCCCCGCCATGCGGCCGGGGTGACGTACGGGCGGGGTGACGCACCGGCCTGATGGCGCGACTCCCGACGACCCGCGGAATCACGCGGATTATCTGACACGGTGTCCCACGTGGAGACCTCTTGCGTGGGGGGTTAACCTACGGGAGTGGGGCGTCGCGCAGCCGTGCGGTCCGCCCCGGGAACGAGGGCGCCGCCCTCGTCTGGAACCACCACCGGAGGCACAGTGCAACGCATGACGCGACAGCGCCAGGCCGTCCTCGCCGAGCTCCGGCGCGTCGACGACTTCCGCTCCGCCCAGCAGGTCTTCGAGGACCTGCGCGAGGAGGGCCACCGCGTCGGGCTCGCCACGGTCTACCGCAACCTGCAGGGACTCAGCTCCGAGGGTGACGTCGACGTGCTGCGTTCGGCCGACGGGGAGAGCCTCTACCGCCTCTGCGACGACCGCGGTCACCACCACCACCTGGTCTGTCGGCAGTGCGGGCACGCCGAGGAGATCCTGCTCTCCGAGGTCGAGTCCTGGGTCGCCGACGTCGCCCGCCAGCACGGGTACACCGAGGTCGACCACTCCATGGAGCTCTTCGGCCTGTGTGCCACCTGCTCCGCGGCGCGTCACGGGGACGCGGACCCCGCCGCACCGGCAGACGCCCCCGTGGATGCGCCGGACACCACACCATCCCCCACCACCGTCTGACAAGGAAGAAGTCATCATGCCCGTTCCCGACTGGGCCTCCTCCGGAGTACGCCTGATCGTCTTCCTGTTCTTCGTCGTCCTCTTCCGTGCCCAGGGCACCTACTGGCTGGGCAGGCTCGCCGCTGCAGGCGCCCTCAAGGCCTCCGACCGCAACGGCCTGGTGGGTCGGATCGCCCACTGGTTCAACGGACCCACCCCCCGCAAGGGCGCGGCCCTGCTGGAGCGCTGGGGGCTCATCATCATTCCCCTCTGCTTCCTCACCGTCGGCATCCAGACTGCCGTCAACGCCGGCTCCGGCGTGGTGCGACTGCGGTGGCGGACCTACACCCTGGCGATGATCCCCGGATGCGTTGCCTGGGCCCTCATGTACGGCCTCGGGATGCTGGCCGTGTGGCAGGCGGCCCTGGCCGCGATCGCCGGCAGCCCGTGGGCCTGGGCGGCCTTCGCCGGTGTCGCCGCCCTGTTCATCGGCCTGCAGTGGCACCGACGCCACGGTGGCCACCGGGTCGAGCACGCCGAGGAGGCTGCTGCTCCCGCCGTCGCGCACTCCACCGAGCGGGCCTGAGGGTCACTTCGGACCGCTTCCTCGGCTCCGGTCGGCTCGGGGCCGCCCTCGTCAGGACCCCGGGTGGTCCAGCGCCCCGCCGTAGCGGCGCTCCCGCCCCGCATAGCCGAGCAGGCAGTCCCACAGGGACTCGCGGTCGAAGGCGGGCCACGGCGTGTCGACGAACATCATCTCCGCGTAGGCCAGCTGCCACAGGAGGTAGTTGGAGATGCGCTGCTCCCCCGAGGTACGCACCATGAGGTCCACGTCGGGCACGTCGGGCAGGTAGAGGTGGCGCGCGAAGGTGCGCTCCGTGACGCCCCCCGGCTTCATCCGGCCCTCCGCCACCTCGCGGGCGATGGAGCGTGCGGCATCGGCGATCTCCGCGCGTCCCCCGTAGTTCACGCACATCACCAGGTCCAGGGTGTCGTTGTGCCGCGTCGTGGCCTCCGCCTCCTGGAGGGCGTGGATGACGGACTTCCAGAGCCGGGGTTCGCGGCCCGACCAGCGCACGTGCACCCCCCACTCGTCGAGCTGGGCGGTGCGGCGACGCAGGACGTCGGAGGCGTAGGACATGATGAAGCGGATCTCGGCGGGTGAGCGCTTCCAGTTCTCCGTGGAGAAGGTGTAGACGGACAGGTAGCGCACGCCCGCGTCGATGGCGCCGGCGATGGTGTCCATGAGTGCGTACTCGCCGGCCTTGTGGCCCTCGGTGCGCGTCAGTCCGCGCGAGTTGGCCCAGCGACCGTTGCCGTCCATCACGAGTGCGACGTGCGTGGGAACCTCGGAGGCGGCCAGGTCGGGAGCGGGTCGCGACCACTCCCCCGGCCCCGCCACGGGTGCGTCCGGGTCCCCGGGCGCGCGGTCCATGGGGGTGAGGACCGCCCCCCAGTGTGTCCGGTGGGTCCCGGGAGTCGCGGGTGATCCGGGAACCGCAGACCCTCCGGGAGCCGCGGGGGCGACAGGCGTTCCGGGCGCACCGGGGGCTCGCGGCACACCCGTGTCCCCCACCTCCCCGGCCGGCCGGGCCGTGGGCTCCTCCAGGCTCATCTCGACCTCTCCAGCACCTGAAGGGAACGCAGCCGTCGCTCCAGGTGCCACTGCGTGTAGGCGGACACCAGTCCCACGACCTCACTGCGGCAGTAGTCCTGCGCGGAGTCCACGGGCCCCCAGTCGCCACTGAGCAGGTCGCCCAGGAGCGCCATCGCCCCCGACGAGGGCGCCGCCGATCCCGCTGGACGGCAGTGCTCGCACACGGCACCACCCTCCGGGACGGAGAACGCCGTGTGGGGCCCCTCGGCCCCGCACACCGCGCAGTCGAAGCAGGAGGGCGCCCACCCGGCGATCGCCAGGGCGCGCAGCAGGTAGGAGTCGAGCACCATCATCGGGTCGTGCCGGCGGTGGGACAGTGCGAAGAGGGCACCGACCAGCAGCAGGTACTGGGCGTGCGACCCCTCGTCCGCGTCGGCTGTGAGACGCTCCGCGGTCTCCACCATGACGGTGGCCGGGGTGTAGAGGTCGTAGTCCTCGGAGAGTGGACGCCCGTGGGAGGTGATGGTCTCGACCTGGGTGATGATGTCGAGAGAGCGTCCCCGGTGCAGCTGGACGTCGATGACGGAGAAGGGCTCGACCCGCGCGCCGAACTTCGACGTCGTGCGGCGCACCCCCTTGGCGACCGCCCGGACCTGACCGTTGTCGCTGGTCAGCAGCGTGATGATGCGGTCGGCCTCGCCCAGCTTGTGGGTGCGCAGGACGACGGCCTCATCTCGGTAGGTGCGGATCACGCGCCCATTGTCGCACCCGGCAGGGGCTGCTTCGCGGTGACCTGCGCACGAGTGCGGCGCCGCCCCTGGAGTGGTCCCCCGCGCAGGGCACAGCTCGGCCCCCCCGCGGACGGATGCCGAGGGGGGCCGGAGCTCACCGAGGGGGGTCACCCCGTGGTGGGACCCTGTGCCGTACCGTCCGTGGATCACACGGAGCACGCGGCGGTCGGGTCGGTCTGTGGTGCTGCGGAGGGGAGGTCCTCCCCTGCGGCACGTGTCGGAGGGCGCAGGGCGGCAGGTCGGGTGGTGCCGCTCGGGCGGTTCGGATGGCACGCTCGACGCTGGCCGATCGGCCCGGCGGGCCCGTTCGGCGCGACGGGACGGTTCAGCGCTTCGGTGGGCCCTGTGGCCAGGCTCAGCGCAGGGCGCGGTTGACGGAGTCGATGCCCACGCCCCACACGATCTGACCGTCCACGGCCGCCTCCACGTAGGAGGCCGCACGGGCGTCACGCCCCTGGCTCATGGCGTGCTCGGAGTAGTCGAGCACGCGGACGTCCAGGTCGAACTGGTGCAGCGCCGCGACGAAGGCGTCGATGGGGCCCGACCCACTGGCCTCGATGACCACGGGCTCGCCGTTGTCACGCAGGGAGGCGTGCAGGTCGACCTGCTCCTCGTCGCCGTGGCTGACCACGCGGGAGGAGCCCAGCTCGAAGCGGCCCCAGGGGGCCAGTCCCTCGGCGGAGGAGGTGGGCAGGTACTCGTCGGCGAAGATCCTCCACAGTGAGTCCGCGTCGATCTCCCCACCGTAGGAGTCGGTGTGGCGCTGGACCACGCGGGAGAACTCGATCTGCAGGCGGCGAGGGAGCTCCAGGTTGTGGGAGGTCGACATGAGGTAGGCGACCCCGCCCTTGCCGGACTGGGAGTTCACGCGCACGACCGCCTCGTAGGAGCGGCCCACGTCATGGGGGTCGATGGGCAGGTACGGCAGCTCCCAGATGACGTCCTCCTCGCGCCCGCCGGCCTCCGCGACCTTCTTCTTGCGGGCGGAGAAGCCCTTCTTGATGGCGTCCTGGTGGGAGCCTGAGAAGGAGGTGTAGACGAGGTCCCCGACGTAGGGGATGCGCGGCGGGGTGGCCATCGACGTGCAGTGCTCGACGGTGCGGCGCACGGCGTCGATGTCAGAGAAGTCGATGCCCGGGTCCACACCCTGGCTGAACAGGTTCAGCCCCAGGGTCACCAGGTCGACATTGCCGGTGCGCTCGCCCTGGCCGAGCAGACAGCCCTCCACGCGGTCCGCCCCGGCCAGGATCGCCAGCTCGGCCGTGGCCACACCCGTGCCGCGGTCGTTGTGGGGGTGGACCGACAGGGCGATGTGCTCACGGTGGGAGAGGTGGCGGCTCATCCACTCGATCTGGTCGGCGTAGACGTTGGGGGTCGCGCGCTCGACGGTGGCGGGAAGGTTGAGGATGATCTCGCGGTCATCCGAGGGCTCCCACACCCCCATGACCTCCTCGCAGATCTCGAGTGCGAAGTCGGGTTCGGTGTCGATGAAGATCTCCGGGGAGTACTCGAAACCGAAGACGGTGTCGTCATCGAGCAGCTTCTCGGCATGGGCGATGACCTCGCGCGCTCCGGTGACGGCCAGGTCGACCGTCTGCTCACGGGAGGCATGGAAGACCAGGTCCCGGAAGAGAGGGGAGGTCGCGTTGTAGAGGTGGACGGTGGCACGTGGGAAGCCGACGATGGCCTCGACCGTGCGCTCGATGATCTCGGGGCGCGACTGGGTGAGTACCGAGATGGTCACGTCATCGGGGACGGCCTCGGTCTCGATGAGGGAACGCACGAAGTCGAAGTCCGTCTGGGAGGCGGCGGGGAAGCCGATCTCGATCTCCTTGTACCCCATGCGGACCAGCAGGTCGAACATCTCCCGCTTGCGGCCCGGGTCCATGGGCTCGATGAGCGCCTGGTTGCCGTCACGCAGGTCCGTGGACATCCAGCGGGGGGCCTTCGTGATGCGCCCGTCGGGCCACTGCCGGTCGGGCAGGTGGATCGGGTTGGCGTCGAGGAATGCCCGGTACTTCGACACGGGCATGGGTGAACGTCCGGGAGTGGGGACGTGCGCAGTGGTCTTCATCGCTGGTGGCTGCTTCCTTGGTCGTTGGCTTCGGTGTGACCGTGGCCGGGTACGACGAACGCCGCGACGAGGATCCGGCCTTTTCAGGCCTCGTCGCGGCAGGTAAGCAGCAGCTGTGCCGTGCGCATGTGGCCAACCTAGCGCCCCGCAGCGTCCGACGCAAAGACAACCACGCCTCGGACGTGTCTCCGGGAACCCCTTCCTCTTCCCACCCCTCCTGTGGCCTCCGACACAGTTAGGCTGGGGCCATGATCGACCACATCGGACTGCGCGTCACTGATCTCGCCGCGTCGCGGACCTTCTTCGAGAAGTCCCTGGCGCCCCTGGGCTACACGGTGCTCCACGACTTCGGCGAGGAACTCGCCCTGGGCGGACCGGTGCCCGGCGTCCGCAAGCCGGTGCCGGACCTGTGGCTCTCCGTCGCCCCGGCGGTGACGCCGATCCATCTGTCCTTCTTCGCGCGCGACTCCGCCCAGGTCGATGCCTTCCACGCGGCTGCCCTCGCCGCGGGCGGCACCGACAACGGCACACCCGGACTGCGCCCCGCCTACGGTCCCGGCTACTACGCCGCCTTCGCCCTCGACCCCGACGGCAACAACATCGAGGCCGTCTTCCACGGGGACACCTCCCTCGTCGACTGAGTCCCGGCCTCCGGAGCCGCCCTCGTCCCCCGGACCGACCCACCACCCAGGACTGCCCTGTCGGGCGCCCCTCGCCCCCGACCGCCCACCCGGCCACCCCAGGAGCGCCGACCCCCGCCCCACCCGGCCCGGGCCGGAGTGCTCACAACCGCACGGGGATCGAGCGCGGGCCGAAACTGCCCGGCTCCCCATCGAAGCGGCCCGGCAGTGCGGTCCCACAGGTGGGGCACGTACCCTGTGGGGTGAGGCGGTACCCGAGGATCGTGTACCAGTCACGCACGATCAGCGTCTCCCCGCACCCTGCGCAGCGCGTCGTGTCCCCCTCGACATCGTGGAGGTTGCCGGTGTACACGAAGTGCAGTCC
>JBQEKJ010000020.1:7465-16657 GCA_052103835.1 Pauljensenia sp. | reverse complement strand
GACTGGGGGTTGTCGGCGGAGTGGCCGTCGACCGGACACGATGAGGTGACCTCCAGTGAACCCACGGACACATCACCGACTGATCTCCGGGTTCGTGGCCATCGCCGTCTTCGTGACGGGTGATGGCTTCGAACTGACCTGCCTGTCCAAGTACCTCGTGGACCTCGGTTTCTCCGCGACCCAGGCGTCCTTCGTCTTCACCTACTACAGCCTGGTGGCGGCACTGGCGGGATGGTCCTCGGGTGTGCTCACCGAGATGTTCGGTGCACGTCGGATCATGCTGATCGGTGCGGGGTCATGGATCACGTTGCACCTCCTGCTGCTGACGGTGGCACTGCCGCTGGGTTCCTACCCCTGATCCTCCTCGTGTACGCACTGCGTGGAGTGGGCTCCCCGCTCTTCATCTGCAGCTTCGTCGTGTTGATCGCCCAGAGCGTCGACACCTCGCGTCTGGCCTCGGCGATGGGATGGTTCTGGACCTCCTCCTCCATCGGGATCGGGGTCTTCGGTGCCTACCTGCCCAGCCGGACCGTGCCCTGGATCGGGGAGTACCACACGCTGTGGCTCTCACTGGGATGGGCGTTGGCGGGCACACTCATCTGTGTCCTCCTGATTCCCCGAACGCCGGCGAGGGCGGCCTCGGAGGGGCTGGACCGGGCTGCGAAGCTGCGTGAGCTGGCACGTGGTGCGACCATCCTCGTCGAGGACCGCCGCATCGCGGTGGCAGCCGCACTCCGCGTCATCTGCAACCTGACGCTCTACGGGTTCCCGGTGATCAAGCCCCTCTACCTCACGGGGCAACGCACCCAGCTCCTCGGACTGGTTCACCCTCTCCGAACACAGGTTGCCGTCCGTGTGCTCGCGCGCGCCGCCCACGGAACCGTGCTCACGGGGAGCGCTGCCCTCGTCGCCGCTGGGGTGTTGGAACGGATGGGCAACCATGCCCCGATGGAGCGTGTGGTGGACCTGCTTGGCCTGTTCCAGGTCTTCGCCGACGCAGACGAGGGCGAGTGGCACACCGTCGTCACACCCGACCACTCACCTGACACCACCCAACGGCTCAACTACGGCCCTTGCCCTCGTGAGCGACGACCTGGGTTCCGAGCTGCGCCTGGAGGACGTCGCGGACGCGGTCGCGATGAGCCCCGCGGCCTTCTCCCGCTTCTTCCACCGCGCGTCCGGGATCACCTTCTCCGACCTCGTGAGGCGGATGCGGATCTCGCGGGCCTGCCATCTCCTGGTGACCTCGGACCTGCCCGTCTCGCGCGTCCAGGAGGAGTGCGGGTACTCCAACGCCTCCAACTTCAACCGTCGCTTCCGTCAGGAGACGGGCGTGACGCCCAGCCTCTACCGTCGACTGCACAGTGGCTGAGGAGGCGACGGGGCGGCCACCTCATCGGTGACCGCCCCACACGTCGGGCCGTTGGCACCTCAGCGGCTCAGCAGTTCACAGTTCCGCTGGATGACGCCCGCACGGCCCCAGACCGGCACGGCCCTGGCCTGCTCAGCCCCGGACGCGCACGATCCTGGCGTTCCACCCCTCACAGTCCGGGGCGCCTGCCGATCGTCAGGGTGACCTCCTGCGTGCCGGCGAAGAAGTCATTGCCCTTGTCGTCCACGACGATGAAGGCGGGGAAGTCCTCGATCTCGATCTTCCACACGGCCTCCATGCCCAGTTCGGGGTACTCCAGCAGCTCCACGGACTTGATGCAGTTGGCGGCCAGCTCCGCGGCGGGCCCGCCGATGGAACCCAGGTAGAAGCCGCCGTGCTCCTGGCAGGCATCGGTCACCGCCTGGGAACGGTTGCCCTTGGCCACCATGACCATGGAACCGCCTGCGGCCTGGAACTGGTCGACGTAGGAGTCCATGCGTCCGGCCGTGGTCGGTCCGAAGGAGCCCGAGGGCATCCCGTCGGGCTTCTTCGCGGGACCGGCGTAGTAGACGGGGTGGTCCTTGAGGTACTGGGGCATCTCCTCACCGGCCTCCAGGCGCTCGCGGATCTTCGCATGCGCGATGTCGCGGGCCACGACCATGGTGCCGTTCAGCGACAACCGGGTCTTCACCGGGTACTTGGACAGCTCCGCCAACACATCGGCCATGGGCTGGTCCAGGTCGATGCGTACCGCGTCGTCCTGCTCGTCGTGCCCGATCTCCTCATCCGTGGTGGCTGGCAGGAAACGGCCGGGGTCGGTGTCGAGCTGCTCCAGGAAGACACCCTCGGGGGTGATCTTCGCCTTCGCCTGGCGGTCCGCGGAGCAGGACACCGCGATGGCGACGGGCAGGGAGGCGCCGTGGCGCGGCAGGCGCACCACGCGCACGTCGTGGCAGAAGTACTTGCCGCCGAACTGGGCGCCGATGCCCATCTGGCGGGTCAGCTCCAGGACCTGTTCCTCCAACTCCGTGTCGCGGAAGCCGTGGGCGGTGGCATCCCCGTGGGTGGGCAGCTCGTCGAGGTAGTGGGCCGAGGCATACTTCGCGGTCTTGAGCGCGTACTCCGCCGACGTCCCGCCCACGACGATGGCCAGGTGGTAGGGAGGGCAGGCCGCGGTGCCGAGGCTGCGGATCTTCTCCTCCAGGAACTGCATCATGTGTGTGGGATCCAGGATGGCCTTGGTCATCTGGTACAGGTACGACTTGTTGGCCGAGCCACCGCCCTTCGCCATGAACAGGAAATGGTACTCGTCCTCCTCACCCGGCGCGGTGTCGGCGTAGAGCTCGATCTGGGCGGGCAGGTTGCACCCGGTGTTCTTCTCCTCGTACATGGAGATCGGGGCATTCTGCGAGTAGCGCAGGTTCAGCTCCGTGTAGGCCTCGTAGACGCCCTTGGCCAAGGGGCGCTCATCGGTGCCCTCGGTGATGATGCGCTGGCCTCGCGACCCCTTGACGATGGCGGTGCCCGTGTCCTGGCACATGGGCAGCACGCCGGCTGCGGCGACATTGGCGTTGCGCAGCAGGTCGAGTGCCACGAAGCGGTCATTGGGGGACGCCTCGGGATCGTCGACGATGCGGCGCACCTGCTCCAGGTGGGCGGTGCGAAGGTAGAAGGAGATGTCGTGGTAGGCGGTGCGTGCCAGCAGCTCCAGGGCCTCCGGTGAGACCTTGAGGTAGGTGGTGCCCTCGGGTCCCTCGACCGTCTCCACCCCCTCGGTCGTGAGCAGGCGGTACTGGGTGGGGTCCTCGCCCAGCGGCAGCATGTCCTCGTAGAAGAACTCGGTCACTTCTGGCTCCTTCGCGCTCGCGGTCACACAACGCGCCCACGCTAGGGGCGGGGTGGGGTCGGGCGTGGGGATGCAGGTCCCAGGCATGCGTCATTGACGAGGGCGGGCCCCTGTCTTCCCTGGTGTCGAGCCATTTGTCGGACCTCGGGAGCCGCCCTCGTGACGGGGACGACACCACATCCGGCCACGCGGGGGAGCGGGGCGACGCCCTCGTGGAAGGAATTAGGTCCCACCGGAGTCGCGCAAATGGCGGACAATGGGGGTGGCCCGTTGCCCAGACGAAGGAGAACTGACATGACGGAGTACCGCATCGAGCACGACACCATGGGTGAGGTCCGCGTGCCCAAGGACGCGCTCTACCGCGCCCAGACCCAGCGCGCGGTGGAGAACTTCCCCATCTCCGGGGAGCGTCTGAGCCCCCACCACATTGCCGCACTCGGCCAGATCAAGCGCGCCGCTGCCCTGGCCAACCTGGAGCTCGGGGTCATCGACCAGGCGACGTCGGACGCCATCGTCGCCGCCGCCCAGGAGGTCATCGAGGGCCAGCACGACGACCAGTTCCCCATCGACGTCTTCCAGACGGGGTCGGGCACCTCCTCGAACATGAACACCAACGAGGTCATCGCCACCATCGCCTCGAAGGCCTCCGGGCTGGCGATCCACCCCAATGACCACGTCAACGCCTCCCAGTCCTCCAACGACGTCTTCCCCTCCTCCATCCACATCGCCGCCTACCAGGCTGTCGACGAGGTGCTCCTTCCCGGACTGCGCACACTGGAGGCCTCGCTGGCCGCCAAGGCCGAGGAGTTCAGGGACGTCGTGAAGTCGGGGCGCACCCACCTCATGGACGCCACCCCCATCACGCTCGGCCAGGAGTTCTCCGGGTACGCCTCCCAGCTCACCCACGGCATCGCCCGAGTGGAGGCCACGCTGCCCCACCTGGCGGAACTGCCCCTGGGGGGCACGGCCGTGGGCACGGGCATCAACACGCCCAAGGGCTTCTCGGCGCGCGTCATCGAGCTGATCGCGGAGAACACGGGGCTGCCCCTGCGTGAGGCGGACAACCACTTCGAGGCCCAGGCCGCCCAGGACTCCCTGGTGGAGCTCTCCGGTGCGCTGCGCACGGTTGCGGTGTCCCTGGTCAAGGTCTCCAATGACCTGCGCTGGATGAGTTCCGGGCCGCGCACCGGCATCGGTGAGATCCACCTGCCCGACCTCCAGCCCGGCTCCTCGATCATGCCCGGCAAGGTCAACCCCGTCCTGCCCGAGGCCACCGTCCAGGTCGCAGCCCAGGTGATCGGCAACGACGCCGCCATCGCCTTCGCCGGGGCGCAGGGCAACTTCGACCTGCTGGTGATGCTGCCGGTCATGGCCGCAAACCTGCTGCAGTCGGTCAACATCGTCGGCAATGTCACCCGGGTGCTCGCCCAGCGCTGCGTCGACGGGATCGTGGCGAACGTGGAGACCTGCCTGCGCCACGCGGAGTCCTCGCCCTCCATCGTCACCCCGCTCAACCGGATCATTGGGTACGAGTCGGCCGCCAAGATCGCCAAGCACTCGGTGAAGGCGGGCATCACCGTGCGTCAGGCCGTCATCGACCTGGGCTTCGTGGAGCGCGGGGAGATCTCCCTGGAGGACCTGGACCGGGCACTGGATGTGCGCACCATGACCGGGTCGCACTGACCTGACCGGGCACTGGAGGCACGTCGGTACGCGGCTGCTGGCCGGGTGGGGGGAGGACCCCGCCCGGCCAGCCTGCGTTCTCGGGCCGCACCGTCCCGGGAAGTCGGGTCGCTCCCCGGGGGCGTGTGGAGTCGGTTGCGGGTGGGGTGGTTCCGGCGCGGCGACGTGGGGTGGCGCCACCGGGTCGGTGTGGCGGGCCGGTGTGGAGGGTCGGCGTGGTGCGTCAGTTCCATCGGGACCGCTCCCGGCCCGATCAGGGTCGCCCTCGTCGGTGCGGGGTGCCAGGCGCGGACGGCTAGGATGTCGGGAGCCTTCCCCACCCTTGATGACGAGGATCGATGACCGCCACCCGCCCTGCGCCCTCCGTGGCCGCACGCCGCGCACGGGGCGCGGTCTTCGCCCTCTTCTTCACCAACGGCGCCCTCTTCGCCAACCTCGTCCCGCGCTACCCGGAGGTCAAGGACACCTTCAACCTCTCGGATCCCGCCTACGGAGCCACGATCGCGCTGTTCCCCCTGGGAGCGGTGTGTGCGGGCCCCCTCGCGGCGTGGGTCATCCGCAGGTTCTCCTCGGCGCGCACCGCGACGCTGGGCACCATCTCGATCGGCGTAGCCCTCAGCCTGGTGGGCATGGTGACCGTGTGGCGGGCCTCCATCGACGAGGGCACGCCCGGCTCCGCCACCCTCGCCTACGCGCTCTTCGCCGTGACCTTCTTCCTGGGCGGTGCCTCGGACTCGATCACGGATGTCGGGCAGAATGCCCACGGACTGCGGGTCCAGCGCCTCTACGGGCGCTCGATCATCAACTCCTTCCACGGTGGCTGGTCACTGGGGGCCGTCACCGGCGGGCTCATGGGTTCCCTGGCCGTCGGCCTGGGGATCCCCCTGGGGTGGCACCTGCTCGGAGCTGCCGTGATCTTCATCGTCGTCGGTGCGATCGCCCTGCGCTTCGCCCTGCCGGGAGCCGACGTGCCGGGCTCACCGGGGATGCCCGTGGAGGCGCCCGAGGGCGTGACGACTGGACAGACTGGTCTCACGCCAGCTGCAACACCGGGTGCCGGGGATGCGCCCGTCTACATTGAGGAGGGACACGTCTCCACCATGAGGTGGCCGTGGATGATGGTCATCATCGCCCTCACGGTCCTGGCCATCTCGGGGACGGCCGTGGAGGACATCACCTCCACGTGGTCGACCCTCTACATGCGGGACTTCCTGGAGGTTCGCGAAGGATTCGCGGGTCTTGCCTTCGTCACGATGCTGGTCAGCCAGACCGTGGGGCGTCTGGGAGGCGACCGCGTCATCGATGCGCTGGGCATGCGCCGGACCATCCAGCTGGGTGGTGCCCTCGTGCTGGTGGGGACGGGGCTGGCTGCGGCCGTGCCCGCCGTCTGGACGATGCTGGTGGGGATGGTGCTGGCCGGCCTGGGCTGTGCGGCAGTTGTGCCCGTGGCCATGAACGCAGCGGACGACATCCCCGGCATGCGCGCCGGGGTGGGGCTGACGATCGTGACATGGCTGATGAGGCTCTCGTTCCTGCTGGGTCCGCCCCTGGTGGGCCTCATGGTCGAGGCGACGACCCTGCGTTCGGCAGTGATGGTGATGCCCATCGCTGGCGCAGTCACCCTGATCGCGGCCGCGGTCCTGGCGCCCTCGCCTCGGGGTGGGTCCGGGAGTGGGGCTGCCCGGGAGTGAGGTCCGGGTGTGGGGGCTGCCCGGGTGTGAGGTCCGGGTGTGGGGCTGCCCGGGTGTGAGGTCCGGGGGTGAGGTCGTGCAGCGACGTCGGTCTGGACGTCCGGGCCTCGACCGTCGCAATGGTGGTGCCTGGTCGGAGTGGCGCTGCTTGGTCGGGTGGGCCCCTGCGGGAGTGCGAGGAGGAACCGGGACCTCACACGAGGAGCAGGCCCACGATCCACGCGCCGGTCGCGGCGAGAGCGGCGACCAGTTCGATGACCACTGAGAGACCGACCGCGCGCAGTGCGACGACGGTGGCGGGCCAGGCCGCCTGGTGGGACTGCAGGCGGGCGAACTCGGCCAGGTAGATGCCCAGGACCATTCCGATGACGAATCCGACCACCGGGATGGTGAAGAATCCGACGACTGCGGCTGCCAGTCCCCACAGGAGGGTCGAGTTGGGGATTCCCGAGCGGGCCAGGCGCTTGCCGGGGATCAGGTACTTCGCGACCAGGGCTGCGCCCAGGATCACTGCTGACGCAGCGAAGACCGCCCATGCGGTCGGGGTGTTCCAAGCGATGGCCCACACCAGGATGGCTCCGCCGACGAGTGGTCCCGAGGGGTACACCTGTACGACGGCACCGACGATGCCGATCAGGATGACCAGGCCCACCAGGACTGTTGCGGTTGTTCCCATGTCGCCACGTTAGCTGGCAGCCCATCGTCCGGCCCGTGGGGGGGCGAGCCCGGTTCGGTCGGTCGGATCCTGGCTGTCCGTGCGTGTGAGCTCGGCGGCGTCCGTTTTGGCTCGAGTTGTTGTGTTCGGGGTGGTGTTACTGCGTTCGGGACAGGGTTATATCCCATGCTCGAATGCAGTAACCCGTGCCTGATGTGAGTAACCCGTGCCAAACCGGCAACAGCGCCGACGGGCCCGTGGGGGGAACCTGTGCCGGAGCCGGAGCCGGAGCCGGAGCTGGAGCTGGAGCTGGAGCCGGAGCCGGTCTTGGTGTGGATGATGTGCGGGTGCGGGTGCGGGTGCGGGTGCGGGTGCGGGTGCGGTTGCGGGTCTGGGTCTGGGTCTGGGTTGCTGTGCGGGTGCGGGTGCGGGTGCGGGTGCGGGTCTGGGTCTGGGTCTGGGTTGCTGTGCAGGTGCAGGTGCAGGTGCAGGTCCGGGTTGCTGTGCTGGCGCCGGCGCTGGCGTCGGCATGGAGACGCCGAGTCTCAAGGGCGCTTGATGTCCAGGCTTTCCGTCGGGGCCTCTGACAGGGGGAGGGGGCCAGTCGCTGCTTCCGGGTCCTCGGGGGCCGCTGCCGGTCCGGTGGGAGTCGCGGGCAGGTCCTCACTGGGTGAGGCCTGCACGGTGCCCTCCGTGTCCCAGCTGTGCCCATCCTGGTCCGGGTTGGAGGAAGGCTGCGTCGCCGCATGGCCCTGTCCGTGAGTGTCGCCCGCGCCAGCCCCGCCCTCGTCGATGTTCCTGGGGACGGCGGGCCCAGGTGTGGAAGCTGCGGTCGGTGCAGGTGCAGTGCCCGACGCCGGGTCGACGCCGGGAGCAGGGGCCGACGAGGGCGCGGGCGTGGCACCGAACTCCCTGGGGCGGACCAGTTGGTCCCCACCCAGCTCATCGGCGAGCTGGGCGAGCATGGACCTGGCGTCCTCCACCACCGACTCGTCCTCGGCGTGCAGTCCGTGGGCGAGCCAGCGCACCACTGCGAGTTCCGAGAGCAGCTGGGCACGTGTGGCCAGGTGCAGGTCCGTGGCCCGGCGGGTCATCGAGTAGGCCTCCTGGAAGCGGCCCAGGAAGCCGTCAGAGGCGCGGGCCAGGACCCAGGCGATGTCCTCCGCCGGATCGCCGACATGCATCGAGGAGAAGCCGGTCAGCCCCATGACGGACCCGGCGTCGACCAGGATCGTGGTGGGCTGGAAGTCGCCGTGCACCGGGGTCGTGCGGAAACGCCAGAGTGCGATGTCGTCCAGCGCACCCTCCCAGCGGTCCCAGAGGTTGCGGGGCACCGCCCCTGTGGTGGCCACTTCGTCGAGCAGGGCGAGATGACGTGCGCGACACTCCTCGGCGGAGTAGGAGGGCAGGTCCACCCCGGTGCACACGGATTCGGGGAGGTTGTGCAGGGCAGCGAGGGCGCGCCCCAGTGAGGAGGGGAGCACATGTGGGTCGGCGAAGTCCTCCTCGGTCATGAAGCGCCCTCCCAGGTCCCGGTGGACCATGACCCGTCCACCCTCGGGGGTGCGGGTGAATCCGGCGGGACGGGGAACGTCGAAGGGGATCTCCCCGGCGTCGCTGGCACGGGCCAACCGTGTGAGCACGGCGGTCTGGGACTCCAGGCCGAGGCCTCCCACCGTGTCGTGGGGGCACACCACGGTCCACCTGTTGCCGGTGGAGTCGATGATGCCGGTGATCGAGACGATCTCGTCACTGAACTGCGGGGGACGCAGCCCGGTCACCCGCAGACCCGGGACGGCCACGGTGGCCAGTGCGGCCAGTTCGAGAGGGGACTTGTCAGCGTTCACGCCTCCACGGTACATGGGCTCGGGTGATGGGCACCTGCCCGGATCCAGCGGGCCGGGGGTGGGGCACTCGTGTCAACTGTCCACAGGTGTGGCGCCAC
>JBQEKJ010000020.1:732-7455 GCA_052103835.1 Pauljensenia sp. | reverse complement strand
GATGGTTCAAAGTGTGTAATGTACGGCACAGCGTGGGTCTCTCCCCGGAGGGTGAGGTCCGACGAGGCCGTGAGGGGGCGCCGTGGCACCGACACTGGAACAGGACGTGCGCGAGTCCTGGGTCCGCGATGCGCTCAGCACCCGCGGCATCGATCCACTCACTGATGGCCGTGGCGTCAGACAGGTGGTGGAGGAAGCCGTCGACCGTTTCCCGAGCCATTCCCCCGACACGGACCGGGAGGACGAGGTCCGCTCCGTCCTGGCCGAGGTCGTCGGGTTCGGACCCCTCCAGCAGTTCCTGGATGATCCCGGGGTCGAGGAGGTGTGGGTGAATGAGCCCTCCCGTGTGTTCGTGGCGCGTGAAGGGATCCCTGAGCTGACCACCGTGATCCTCAGTGACCAACAGGTGCGCGACCTGGTCGAGCGGATGCTCCACCATTCCGGACGGCGCCTCGACCTCTCCCTGCCCTTCGTCGACGCGACGTTGAGGGGAGGTGAGCGTCTCCACGTCGTCATCCCGCCGGTGGCGGGGCGTCATTGGGCGGTCAACATCCGCAAACACGTCCAGCGTGCACGCACGTTGACGGACCTGGTCGATGCCGGGATGGTGTCGGCGCACGTGGCGGAGTTCCTGGCAGCAGCCGTCGACTCGGGCCTGTCCGTGCTCGTCTCGGGCGCTGCCCAGGCCGGGAAGACGACCCTGTTGCGGGCGCTCGCGGGTGAGTTGCCGCGCACCCGCCGGGTCATCACCGCTGAGGAGGTCTTCGAGCTCTCCCTCAGTCAACGTGACTGCGTGGCCCTCCAGACCCGGCCACAGAACCTCGAGGGACTCGGCGAGGTGACACTTCGTGACCTGGTGCGCGAGACCCTGCGCATGCGACCCGAGTGCCTGGTGGTGGGGGAGGTGCGAGGGCCAGAGGCCCTCGACCTGCTCCTCGCGCTCAACGCAGGCGTCCCGGGCATGGCCACCCTGCACGCGAACTCTGCCCGGGAGGCACTCACCAAGCTGTCCCTCCTCCCACTCCTGGCCGGGGAGAACGTGACCTCCGGCTTCGTCGTGCCGACTTTGGCGTCCTGCATCGATCTCGTGTGCCACGTGCACCGGGATCCGTCGGGGAGGAGGACGCTGGTGGAGGTCGCTGCCGTGCCCGGTCGCTCGGAGGGGAACAGCATCGAGGTCTCCGACCTGTGGAGCCACGATGGGGTGAGCATGCGCCGGGGCAGCGGTGGTCTGGAGGAACACGGCCGCTTCGCCGCAGCGGGTCATGACCTCTCCCGCCTCCTGTCGGAGGGAGTGTCATGAGCGCTGTCCTGGTGGGCCTCGCCCTGGGAAGCGGTGTCGTCCTGGTGCTCGCCTCCTGGGTGGGCATGCCCGCGTGGGGCGAGGGCAGACCTGGGTGGTACCTGCACTGGTCGGACGAGGTTGTGCGTTCCGGGATCCGGGGTCTCACTCCTCTGCGCCTGGCAGGCGTGGCGCTGGCCGTGTCACTGGGTGTCTTCCTGGTGGTGTTGGTCTGGACCAGCGCCTGGAGTGTGTCAGCGGCGGTGGCGCTCATGGTGTTGCCTCTGCCGGCTGCCGTGGTCCGCTCACGCTCCCGCCATCGGGTCGCGACCGCCCGGTCGGCCTGGCCCGACATCATCGACTCCCTGGTGGCCGGTGTCCGCAGTGGGGGCGGACTGCCCGAGCTCATGGTTGACCTCGCGGACTCCGGGCCCCCGGCATTGCGTCCCCACTTCGAACGGTTCGCGGTGGACTACCGTGCGGACGGTCGCTTCGACGTCGCCCTCGCACGCCTGAAGGACCGTCTGGCGGACCCGGTCGCCGACCGGATCATCGAGGCGCTGCGTCTGGCGCGAGAGGTGGGCGGGTCCGACCTGTCCGCGCTGCTGCGCGACCTCGGGGTACTGCTGCGGGAGGAGTCCCGCGTGCGAGGGGAGTTGGAGGCCCGCCAGTCCTGGACCGTCAATGCGGCCAGACTCGGTGTGGTCGCTCCCTGGCTGGTCCTGGTCATCATCTCCGCACAGACTCAGGCCGCCCGGGCCTACTCCACCGCGCAGGGCGTCCTCGTCCTCGTCGCGGGCGCGCTGGCGACCGTTGTCGCCTATCTCGCCATGCAGCGCATCGGGCGCCTGCCCACGGAGCGGAGGTTCCTGCGATGAGCGCGGTCGTCTGGGCCGCAGTCTCCGGGCTCGGCGTCGGGAGTGGGCTCCTGGCCGTTGCGGGCGCGTGGAGGGGGAGGCGTCCAGACCTGGCGGCGCGTGCAGCCCAGGGGATGCCGGGGCGCAGGAGGGGTGGAATCGCCCAGGAGATGACGCGCTTCCTACGCAGGCGCCTGCTGGTGGTCGCTGAGGCACTGGGGTCCACGACGGAGAGTGTCGAGAGGCGACTGGTGCTCCTGGGCCGTCCCGGCACCATCGGCTCCTTCCGGTTGCAGCAGTTCGCCTCCGCGGTGGTGGGCATGGTCCTCGCAGTGGCCGTCGTGACCGTTGCGGGAACGGCCAGGTTCACCGGCACGTTTCTCCTCCCGCCCCTCATGGTGGTGGGCGGCCTGATCGGTGCCGCACTGTGGGACCAGGCCCTGGGAGTGCGTGCGCGCACCCGTCAGAAGCTGCTGGACGCCCAGGTGCCCGACGCCTCCGAGCTCATCGCGCTCTCCATCGGTGCCGGCGAGTCGGTCCCCGGCGCACTGTCGCGGGTGTCGAACGCCTCCGTGTCCTCCCTGGCCACCGAGCTGGAGGCCACGGCCAATGACATCCGACTCGGGCGCCCTGCCAGTCGGGCGCTCCACGAGCTGGCCGCACGCAATGACTCACCCTCATTGGACCGACTGTGCCTGACGCTGGTGACCGCCATCGAGAGGGGTACGCCCCTGGCGGGAGTCCTGCACGACCAGGCGCGCGACATCCGCGAGGCATCGCGCCAGAGGCTCATGGAAGAGGGAGGACGACGCGAGATCGCCATGCTCTTCCCCGTCGTGTTCCTGATCCTTCCCGTCACCGTGCTCTTCGCCCTCTATCCCGGCCTCATCTCACTGGGGATCGGGCCGTGAACGCCCTCGCACGCGGGGAGAGCGCTCCGGTCGGACCGGTCCCCCACGGGCCTGCGTCCCGAGCCACACCCGCACCCGGATCCGTCCCTTCTGCCGCCCCGGACCTGAGGAGGTCGCCATGGAGACACTGACCAGCTGGTTGCGCGCCCTGCAGTACCTGGTGAGCCCGGACCCGGGGGACGACCACGAGCGCGGCGACGTGCCCGGGTGGGTCCTCATCACTCTCATGACGGCAGCCCTCGTCGCGGCGATCTGGGCCGTGGCGGGCACGCGTCTGGTCCAGATCTTCAACGAGGCCATGGACAGGGTGTCGGGGATCTGAACGATGCGTGTGCGACGGCCGGATGCGGGAAGGGATCCCCAGGAGGGTTCCGAGGTGGTCGCCCACGTCCTCACCCAGGCCTTGGTGGTCCTCGTGTTCCTGGGCGTCCTCCAAGCTGCCTTCGCGCTGCACACCCGCAACGTGGCGATCTCGGCGGCGGGTGAGGGTGCCCGACGCGGAGCCCTCGAGGGCAGCGGGGAGCTCCACGCGACAGCACGCACGGAGGAACTGCTCGACGAGTCCCTGGGGGCATCGCGTCCCCGCAGTGTCTCCACGTCGCGTGAAGTGGCCGGCGGCCGCGAGACCCTGGTGGTCACTGTCTCGACGACGCTCCCAGTGCTGCTCACCTGGGGTCCGGGGGACTGGCTGACCGTGCGTGGGAGGTCCCTGGTGGAAGGGACGGGAAGTGCTCCCTGAACTCGCGACCCGCGCACACGGGCCGGAGGTGCCCGCAGACAACCCGGGTGACGAGGGCGACCGTGGAGGCGCCCTGGTGGAGTTCATCGTGCTGGTCGTCGCCCTGCTCATCCCCGTCATCTACCTGGTGATGGCGCTGTCCCTGGTCCAGGCCACTGTCTTCGCGGCCGAGGCCGCCTCACGCGAGGCGGCGCGCGTGCTGGCGGGAGATCCCACGGACCTGGACACCGCCCGCGCACAGGTCGACCTGGCGTTCGGTGACTTCGGACTGCCCGTGCCCGGTGAGGTGTCCATGGGCTGTGTCCCCGTCGACTGTCATGGGGAGGCGGCCCGGGTGAGCGTGACGGTCTCGACGACCGTGCCGATGCCCCTGGTGCCGGGATGGGTCGGGCAGCGAGGTCTCATACCGGTCACCTCGACGTCGGAGGCGCTGGTGGAGGGGATGCGGCTCAATGGGTGACGTCCACGGGGCACCCGCAGCGCATGTGGACGAGGGCCGGATCTCGGTCCTCGTCATCGGCCTCACGGCGTTGCTCCTGGCCATCGTCCTGACGCTCGCGGCCATCACCATCGTCCACGTGCAGGACCGAAGGCTCCTGGCGTGTGCGGACCGGCTCGCCGCCGCGGCCTCAGCCGTCATGGACGCCGACGCCTACTACGGAGCGGACGGCGGGCCCCGGCGTCTCGTCCCGGCGCCGGAGGCCGCGACCTCCCAGGCAGGTGACGCCCTCGCACTGCTGTCGACGACCTCCTGCTCGGTGGGCGATGGCGTGTCCTTGGTGGGTGTGGAGCCCACTGCCGAGGGCGTCGTGGTCACGGTCTCCGCGACCGCCACCCTGCCGCTGCTCCCACCCCTCCTGGGTGACGTCGTGGCTCCCACGCTGGTGGCGGTGTCCTCCGCGACCACCCGCTGAACGCGACCATCGTTGCCGGCTGTGCCCGGTGTCCACCGGGTGCCACGGCTCCGGGCTCCCGCAGCGGGCCCGGCACCCGTTCGCCACCCGTCCGGCACCGCGTGCCCCGCTCCCTCGGCCTCAGGAACAGACGAGGCGCTGGGTGACGACGTCCGCGCGCAGTTCCAGGTCCTCGAAGGCCGCGACGTGGACGACGCCCGCCAGGGGCGCCGCCTCCGGAACCAGCTCGGCCAGCACATTGGGACGCTCCAGCACATGCCGCGGGTTGAACACCGTGCCGGGCGCGTCGTCCATGACGGCGACGTAGAAGATGCCGGTCTCGACCAGGTCCTGGAAGAAGTGACTGCCCCAGGACAGTTCGGGGTGGAAGTCCCCGGGCGCGTAGGTCAGCTCCCCCAGCACTGTGGCACCCGAGATCTCGGCGAAGGTCACCGGCACCCCCAGACCCGGGGTGGTCGTCCCCCAACGGCCGGGACCCAGGTACATGATGCGCCGGCCGCTGAGCTGGCAGTTGAGATCCCCGATCCGACGTGCCACCTCATGGCGGTCCTGTGTGCCCAGCCCCAGGTAGGCATCCGGGCGGACCAGCACCACGTGGTCGAGTTCCAGGCGCACATTGCCACCCATGAAGCCCCCGCGGGTGACGAGCAGGCACTGCGTGGGGTCCTCCGGTTCGACGACCTCGACGGCGCGCCCGGGCCCCCGGGTCTGCAGCGGTCGACACTGCAACAGGTTCACCCGCCAGCCCCGCGGCGTGACATTCAGGGTGAACTCGATGTCGACGGGGTAGTCGTAGGTGTTCTGGAGCGCAGAGAGGACGTTCCGCATCCAGGCGGCGAAGTCCGTGTCCGCGAGCAGACCGTGGAAGTCCACGATCCGCGGTGCGTCGCTCGCAGGTCGCCCGAGCTCCTCCAGGCGCCGCGCGGCGGCACGATCGGTGCCCAGGAAGAGCTCCCACGCGCCGCCCGCACTGGTGTCCCACGTCCTGTCCCTGTCCCTGCCAGGGTCACGGTCAGGCCCCGCCAGGCGGTCCCCCTCCACGACCTGTGCCACCGGCACCGCGATGCGCTCATCGGTGGACAGGGAGAGCACGTCCATGCGCTTCTGTGAGTAGCGGGCCGCGTCGCCCTCGTCCGTGGTGCCCAGCGCGAGGGGGGCACCCAGCGCGACGATGCGGGCGTAGTCCTTGCGCGTGCGGTCGACCGCACGCGTGCCGAGCCCGACCACCATGCGGAGCATGCCGGCGTCCGCGTCGATGTCGGGGGACCAGACATAGAGGTTGGCGGAGTTGCCCACTCCTGCGGCATGGGGGAGGAAGAGGTCGCCGTGGTGGTCCCCCGAGACGCGTTGGACCAGCAGCGCCATCTGCTCGTCACGGAACTCCAGTCCGCGCGCGCGACGGTAGGCCAGGGCCTCGGGTGACATGGAGGAGGCGTAGACGGTGCGCACGGCGTCCTCCAATGCACGGTAGCGCTCATCGGGGGAACCCTGGTTGACCAGGAACACCGACTCGTACTTGCCGGCGAAGGCGTTGCCGTAGTCGTCCTCCAGCAGGGAGGAGGAGCGAACGATGAAGGGCGACTGCCCGAAGTGGTCCAGCACCCGCCAGAAGTCCTCACGAACCGAGGGTGGGAACCTGCCCCGCGCCAGGCGTTCGCGCAGCCGCTCCCCGGCCTCCAGGAAGGAGCCCGGCTCCTTCTGCTGCATGCGCAGGCGCCACCAGCCATTGGAGACGACGTAGGTGTAGAAGTGGTCGGAGCCCACGTAGAAGGAGTCGTGGGCCTCCAGGTTCGCGCGGAATCGGTCGGCCCCGTCGTGGTCGAGGATGGCGCGCGCCAGCAGCATGCCCACGCTCTTGCCACCGATGCGCCCGGTGCCGACCAGGCGGTGGGCGACGCCCAACAGGTCCGCCAGGGTGAAGTGGTGACGGCACAGGTCCACCAGGCGCCCCTCGCGCCCCACCATGACCTCCAGCAGGAGGTCGCGTGCGGCCCGGCGTGCCTCCTCGTCCCCCGCGACG
>JBQEKJ010000020.1:0-722 GCA_052103835.1 Pauljensenia sp. | reverse complement strand
GCGGTGCGGGCGTCCTCGACGAGGTCGGCCCAGTGGTCGGTGAGCTCCACGCAGCCCCCGAGTGTGGCGAAGAGGCGGGCCGACTCCTCCGAGGACGTGACGGGTTCGACCTCGTCACCGTCGAGGCGGTGGGGGAAGAACATGGTGGGGGAGTAGCGCGCCCACACCTTGAGCGGGTGGACGTAGAGATGGTTGTCGATGCGGTGGAGCTCCAGGAGCAGCTGGGTGGTCTCACGCACCCCCGCGATGGTCGTGGCGGAGTGGCGGCGGCGAAGGAGGCAGAAGTAGGCGACCGTGTCCAGGTCGTAGAGGTAGGGGCAGGTGACGGTGAAGAAGTTCATCACCATGAGGTCGGAGTGCCAGATGTCCAGAAGGTCGCTCAGGCAGTCGAACACGTAGTACGCGAAGGTGCCGGACTGCCCGACGAGCTGGTGGATGCGCGTGGTGAAGGGTTCGAAACCGGCGGTGGCGTCGACCTCGTGGACCACGACGCCGGGGAGGTCGGGCAGCAGCGGGGGCGAGGGCGAGAAACGGATGTAGTGGACCTCGCGCCCGACCTCGAGGGCGCGGCGGACATAGGGCAGGGTGACCTCGGTGAAGTCACTGGTGGTGTCCACCTGCCAGACGACGTTGTCCCCCAGGCGCAGCCGGTCGACGGTGCGGTCGAGGCCGGGGATCCCGGTGCTCGCGGTGTTGTGCGCTTCCATCGACCGGCTCCGTCC
>JBQEKJ010000019.1:2894-16690 GCA_052103835.1 Pauljensenia sp. | reverse complement strand
TCTACGACACCGATCCGGACTGTCCGGGTGTCTTGCTCAAGGTTGGCACAGAGGGCGCCGATGAATGCGAGATCCGGCTCCACCGAGCCGAGGACGGAGAGGGCCCACTGGTCGACCACCCCGAGTGTGCCGGCACGCACCCGGCCACCCACGGAGATGACGGTGAGCCCGGGACGTCGGGCCAGCTCGGCAGCGATCGGCAGCGAGGTGGTGATGACGGTGAGGCCACGGTCCGGGGGGAGCGCCCGCCCGATGACGAGGGGCAGGTGCCCCTCGTCGATGAAGACGGTCTCGGCCCGCCCCAGGCGGGCGCAGGCCTCACGGGCGATGCGGGACTTCTCCTCGGCGAACTGTGTGGCACGGAACTCCCGAGTGGTCTCGAAGACCCCGGACTCGACCGGCCGCACCGAACCGTAGGCCCGCACCACCTCGTGGCGGTCCTCCAGGACGCGCAGATCCCGGCGCACTGTCTCCGCGGACACCCCGAGGACTCCCGGGAGGTCCGCCACCGACACATTGCCCCTCGTGCGCAGCAGGTCGACGAGGCCTTCCCGGCGTCGCGCGGCCGCCTGCTGGTTGCGTGCGAGCTCCGCCATGGTGAGACTCCCTTCCGCTTGGAGTGTCGGCGTCGGGGACCCCGACACGTGCCCCGCTGGTGGAGGGCCCTCCCCGATGGGGCCATTGTCCCCCGGGCACGTGACACGGGGTGGTCGTTCACCGCGCCGGCGGTCGCCACCGAGCATCCTTTCCCGCGCGGGCCCCTGCCGCGGGACTGGCTGGGGGGCTCGACCGGGCCTAGGCTGCCCGATGTGGACAACCCCTTCGACGACGCCACCGTCTCATACTCCAGGGTCCGACCCGGCTACCCGTCCGAGGTGGTCGACCTCACGCTGGCAGCTCCCGAGGGAGGGACCCTGAGGGCGGCAGACATCGGTGCGGGGACGGGCAAGATGACGCGCCTCCTGCTGGAGCGGGGGGTGGACGTGGACGCTGTGGAACCCGCGCCCGCCATGCGCGCCCAACTCGAGCAGCTCAGTGCCGGGGTCACTCCCCGCTGCTCTGCCGGTGCGTCTGCTGCTCTGCCCGGTGCGTCCTCCGCGGGGCACGGACCCGGGCTCAGGGTCGTGGACGCAACCGCGGAGGACACGGGTCTCCCCGATGCCCGTGAGGACCTGGTGACCTGCGCCCAGGCGTGGCACTGGCTGGACGAGGAAGCCGCGTCGTGTGAGGTCCACCGGATCCTGCGCCCCGGAGGGGCGGTTGCAGTGGTGTGGAACCAGATGGACGTCTCCGTGCCGTGGATCCACCGACTGACGCGGATCATGCGCTCGGGTGACGTCCACCGACCGGATCGTCCCCCTCGGTTCGGCGAGCACTTCACCGCTCCCGGGCTGACCCAGGTCACCTGGTCCGACCACATGACCCCCGGACAGCTCATGGAGCTGGGGACCACACGCTCGTCCTACCTGCGGGCAGGGCCCGTGCAGCGCCGGGTGATGCAGGAGAACTTGGCCTGGTACCTCCTCGAGCACCACGACCTGGACCCCGAGGTCCCCGTGGCGATCCCGTACACGACGATGCTGTGGACGGCGCTCAGGGTCTGAGGCAACTCCCGACGACTCCGGGACGGGCCCGAGGTGATGCCCACCGGAATCCCACGCGGCACACACGCCACGTGGGTCACTCCCAGGGGTAGGAGACTCCCACCTGGGCGCGGACCTCGTCCATGATCTCCATGACCTCAATGGTGTCCTGCCAGGTCATGGCCGGGGACTGGGTGATGCCGGCGGCGAGGCAGCGGGCGACCTCGGCCGCCTCGTACTGGAAGCCTCCCGGAAGTGAGGCGTCCCACTCGACCACGGTCCCGTCGCCGGGCCCACCCTGGGGGAAGGTCCTCAGGCGCAGGACACCGGGCCGGTAGAACTGGACGGGAAGCTCCAGGGCACCGCGTTCGAAGACGACCTCCGCGGACGTCGCGGAGCGGCCGTCGAGGTTGCACCTGGCCACTCCGATCGCCGAGTCGCTGCCGAAGGTGACGGCATCGGCCGCATCAACACCGGTGGAGCCCAGGAGGCGCCCCGTGGCAGAGACGACAGGCGGTTTGCCGAGCACCCAGTGCAGGAACGAGATCGGGTAGACACCCAGGTCGAGCAGCGCGCCGCCACCGAGGTCGGGCTCGGTCATGCGGGACACGTGCAGGAGGGACTGTCCGTGGTCGGCCTGGACCGAGACCACACGCCCGAGTTCCCCGTTCTCCACGACCTGGCGGATGACACGGTAGTGGGGGAGCTGGCGGCTCCACATCGCCTCCATCGCGAACAATCCCGAACGTGCGGCGAGGTCGAGGACCTCGCGCGCCTCCTGCGCCGACATCGTGAATGACTTCTCCACGAGGACGGGTTTGCCGGCCTCGAGCGCGAGGAGCGCATTGCGGGCGTGCATCGGATGGACGGTGGAGACGTAGACGGCGTCGACGTCGGGGTCGCTGACAAGCTCCTCGTAGCTCCCGTGGGCGTGGCCGACGCCGAACTCCTCTGCGAAGGTCCGGGCGCGGTCGAGGTCTCGGGCGCCCACCGCGACGATGGTGGAGCGTGTGTGGAGAGGGATGTCGCGGGCGAAGGTGCGCGCGATGCCCCCTGCCCCGATGATCCCCCAGCGCAGGGCAGGGGCCTCCATCGGGTCCGGGAGCTCGACACCGGAGGCGATGTCGCGGAGTGCGCGGGGAAGGGCGGGCAGGGAGGAGTGCATCCACGGCGATGTCGTCATGCCCAGATTCTGTCACCCAGGAGGTGCCCACGTCACCAGGAGGACCCCTTCCCCCTCCCGGAGGTGGCCTCCCTACAATGGGAGCCGCCCGCAGCCGCACCCGCGGGCCCCACGACACCGCACCACCCGGCCACGCGAGAGCCACTGCCACTGAGGAGGCCCCCCTTGCTCCCCTCCTCACTGCTCGGGCTGGTCCTGGCCCTGGTGATGTACGCCGTCTCGGTCTCGCCCTCGTTGCTGCCCCGGAGCTGGTGGTGGCACGCCGCCGTGTCGGGGGTGCTCATGGCGGGGGGCTACGTGCTGGGCGTGGTGCTGGAGACACTGGGCGCCTGGGTCATGCGGTGGACCGGGCTGAGCATCCATGCCTCGCCGGAGGTGGAGTCCTGGTTCAGACGCGTCCTCGTGGCCCTGTTCCTGGTCTGGTTCCTCCGTGCCGTCGTCATGTCCTTCCTCGCCTCGCGGCGGGCGGCAGGCTTGGTCGAGATGCCCGCCGAGTCGGCGAGGGCATACGTGCTGGGCCTGGCCGGGTCCCTGGTCCTCGCATATGTGCTCATCGGCCTGGTGGGCGCACTGGCCTGGGTGGGGCGCCGCGTGGTCGACCTGCTCGACCAGTGGCTGCCGGAGGTACTCGCATGGGTGATCGCAGGTGCGCTCGTCGGGCTGCTCGTCTTCGTGCTGAGTTCGCGCGTGCTCCTGCACGGGGTCGTGCGCTTCTTCTCCCGACACGCGTGGAGGATGAACATCCGGACCGCGCGCGGAATCTACCAGCCCACCGAACCCGAACGCTCCGGTTCGCCGGGTTCACCCTCGACCTGGGAGTCGGTGGGTGGGCAGGGCCGGGTGTTCCTGGGACGGGGTCCGCACCGCGCCGACATTGAGGCCGTCACCGGACGCCCCGCCAGGGAGCCGATCCGCGTGTACTCCGGGATGCCTCGGCACCGTGATGGGTTGCAGGGGTGCGCCGACCTCGTCGTCGAGGAGCTCCATCGCACGGGCGCCTTCGATCGTGCTGTCATCGTGGTGAGCACCGCCACCGGATCCGGGTGGGTCGACGAGTGGCAGGTGCAGCCCGTGGAGTACCTCACCGGCGGGGACTGCGCGACCGCGTCGATGCAGTACTCCTACGTGCCCTCCTCCATCAACTTCCTCACCGGGCTGGACGTGTCGGTGGAGGCTGCCGGACTTCTGTATCGCGCGGTCCGCTCTGCCATTGACGAGCTGCCCGAGGGCCACCGGCCGGCCCTCTACGTCTCGGGGGAGTCGCTGGGGGCGTTCGCCTGCCAGGAGGTCTTCGAGGGCCTCGACGAGGTCCTGGCGGGGGTCTCCGGCGCGCTGTGGGTGGGGACGCCCTCGTTCACCCCACTGCACCGGGAACTCACCCGCGCCCGGCACCGGGGGAGCCCCGAGGTGGCGCCCGTCTACGACAATGCGCGTCACGTCCGTTTCGTCAACGAACCCCAGGACCTCACCGCGGACGTCTACGGGCGTGAGCTGGGCCCGTGGGGCCATCCGCGTGTCGTCTACGCCCAGCATCCCTCCGACCCCGTGGTGTGGTGCTCAGGCCCGCTGTTCTGGTACCAGCCCGACTGGCTGCGTGAGAAGGCGGGGCGCGACGTGTCCCGTGACATGGAGTTCACGCGCGGGGCGACCTTCATCCAGGTGCTGGCGGACCTGCCGGTGGCGGGCACCACCCCCGGTGGTCACGGGCACACCTACCATGAGGAGCTCGTCCCCCTGTGGGAGGGGATCCTGGGACTGCACGACGGTGCCAGACCCGCCGGACTGCCCGAGGGCTCCTGGGTCGACGAGGACGTCCGCACGCGCATCGGTCAGGCGATCTCTGCGAACATGGCCATGTCCGACCGCCAGTGAGGGTCCCCACGGCAGGCGGGGGCCTCAGAGCAGGTCGCGCTTCTGCATGACCTTCATGGCGATCCACCCGAAGGGGATCCGCCCATAGAAGGTCACCAGGCGATAGAGGACCGCAGTGGAGAGTGCGATCGAGAGGGGCACGCCCGCGAGCTGGAGACCCCCGGTCAGTGCCGCCTCCACCGGTCCGATGCCGCCGGGGGAGGGAACCACGGACCCCAGTGAGTTCGAGGCCAGGTAGGTGACGGAGAGTGCCATGAGGTCCAGGCGCCCTCCGAATGCGGCAAGGGATGCGGCGAAGGAGCCGATGAACCCGACGTTCATCAGGAGGTTGCCGCCGAGCACCGCCAGGATCCGACGTGGTTGGCCCACCAGCCACAGCACACGCGGGTAGACCTGTTTCCACGTGGGCTCGACCTTCTCCCAGATCCACGACCGGATACGGGGGATGGCCACGACGACCGAGATGGTGACCACCAGGACCGCCGCCACCGCGAGGATGGCGGAGTAGGGCACGGAGACCCCCAGGGTCGAGCCCGACGTGAGGATGATGATCAGCAGGAGCAGGACCGTGGTGAGGAACTGCGAGATCTGCATGAGGGTCACCGTGGTGGCCGCCATGGCCGTGGTGACCTTCTGCTTGTTGAGGAAGCGGAGGTTCAGAGCTGCGGGGCCGATACCGGCAGGGGCGACGACGGTGACGATGGAGGCGGCGACCTGCGCCAGCATCGCATCACGCAGACGCACCTTCTCCGTGGAGAAGGCCACCAACGGGATCGCCCCACCCACCCAGGTCAGCGTGGAGAGGAGGAAGGCGACCAGGATCCAGATGGGGTTGGCCTCGACGACGGCGGAGACGATGTCCTGGAAGTTCATGGTGCCCAGGACCACGACCAGGGCGACCATGCCGATGCCGACCATGATGACGGTCCGCGGGGCGAACCGCTGGAGGTTGAGCATCTGGACGGACTCGGTGGGGGAGTCCCCCACGATCGCGTCACGCAGCTCGGTGACGAGGTCGGTGCGGCGCACCGCTGCGTTGACGTCGCTGGGCAGGACAGCCCTCTGGATCGTGGGGGCGCTGGCACGCAGGGCGGACTCCCCGACCACTCGGCGGGCCGAGGACAGGGCGCGGTCCGCACCCACGCATGCGGCCAGGTGGACGAGCATCTGGGCGATGTCGATGCGTCGGTTGAGTTCGGTGGTGGCGACCTCACCCCGCTCCCAGTCCATCAACCACACGGTGCCCGCCGGGTCCAGGACGACGGAGTCGAACCCGAGGTCGCGGTGGGAGATCGCGCGGGAATGTGCACGCGCCAGTTGCCGCCACGCCTGGTCGAGCACGGCGTCGGTGAGGACCTCCTCGGGCGCGTCGTGCAGGGTCGTCGTGGGGGGCAGCGCCCGGTGGACGACCAGCAGGGAGTCGCCCGCCTGGGCCAGGCCGAGGGGTTCGGGGACGTGGACGCCGGCCCGCATGGCTGACAGGGAAGTGAGCATGGCACGTTCCGCATTGGCTTTGATCGAGGGGGAGATCCACCGCGAGATCCCACGCAGGCGCAGGTTGTTCCACACGTCCACCATGGTCCCGGTGATCTCACGACCGGGGTCCACCACGATGATCTCGAGGGTCACTCCGTCCTCGTCCCAGGCCTGGTAGTGGCGTGAGGAGTCGACCTCAGGGCGTCGCGTGACGGTGTACTCGACCAGGTCGACGTCGGTGTCCGACTGGCGCAGGCGACGGGTGGTCGAGCTGTCGGCCGGGACCTCGTCACTGTCGTCGACCTCGCCGATGGCCCAGGTGGAGAGGGGCTCCGCCTCGGTCTCCAGATCGGTGCGGATGATCCGGGAGGGGACGATGCCGATCGAGAGCAGGCCCTCCACGATGTCGACGCCGGTGGCTCGACGGTCCTCGAAGCCGAGGATCCATCGGGCCATGGAACCGAAGGCGCGCCCGATGAGCACCGAGATCAGGGCGCCCGGCAGCGTCGTGACGCCGCGGATCACCCCGAGGAGCGTGATGGTCCACAGTCCCCACCACGAGTAGCGCACGGATCGCATGTTCGAGGACTCGTCAGCCGTGGAGAAGGCTGCGGCCAGCGACATGATCGCGAGGTTGAGGACGATCGTGGACTCCCCGTTGGCCGTGATGCGCAGGGGGGCGGTCACGCTCTCCGGCACGTACTCCAGCACGGTGAGGAGACCCCATCCGGCCAGCGCGGTGATCGCGCCGGAGAGGAGGAACTCCACGATGGAGCCCAGGCGTCGGCGTTGCGCCAGGGAGACGATGATCGCGATCGGGGCGACCAGGACCACGAGGCCCTCGATGAGGGTCACGGGCAGGAGGAGGACCTGGCGGATGACAGTGGCGAGCACGCTGCGCACGTCGTCGACGACCCCCGCCGTGGTGGAGTGGGCAAAGATGCCGAAGATCCACACCAGGGCGACGCCGATGGTGGCCAGTGCGGCATCGATCAGGTCCTCCGTGCGGCGCTGGCGCGGGGGAATGCGGTCGGCGAAGTATGCGGGCCGCAGGAGGCGCGGCGGGGGCGATGCGGCCCCGGCAGCGGCGCCCGTGGCCGTGCCCGAGGTCGTGTCCGTCATGCGAGCAGTCTAGGCGAGGCACGGTGGGAGCTCGGCGCGCTGTGCCGGGGCGCGGCACCGGGTCCGCGCGAGGCGGAGACCACGTCGTGATCATCCCGAGCACCGACGCCTCCACCCCGGGGGGCGGAGACGGCCTCGAGCTGTACGACCCTGTCCCCCGCCCGGGCGTCCCGCCCCACCCCGGGCGTCCTGCCCCACCCCGGTCGGTCCGTGACCGCTCGACGGGTTCGGGTACCGTCGCTCCGGGCGGCTGCTCCACCGCCACCACGCGCCCGGCTAGTCTGGGTCGCACGGACTCTGCCCCCCACGGAAGGTCAGCGGTGCTCAACCACTTCCTCCTCGCCATGCCGTTCGCCACGCCGCTCGGCGCGTCCTGGCTGGACACGGTCATCGGATGGTTCCACGACCCCGAGACCCTGCTGGTCGCCATGGGTCCCTGGGTCCTGTGGGGGACCCTCCTCATCGTCTTCATCGAGTCCGGGGTCCTCTTCCCCGTCCTACCCGGTGACTCCCTGCTCTTCACCGCAGGCCTGCTCCACGAGCGCCTCGGCCTGCACCTGCCCACCCTCATCGCCCTGACCTTCGTCGCGGCGTTCCTGGGCGCCCAGGTCGGCTACTGGCTGGGGCGGCGCTACGGGCGGCGCATGTTCAAGGACGATGCGCGCTTCCTGCGCACCGAGCACCTGGACAAGGCCGAGCAGTACTTCGTCCGTTACGGCGGGCGCTCCCTGGTGATCGGGCGCTTCATCCCCTTCGTGCGCACCTTCATCCCGTTGGCCGCGGGCATTGCGCGCTACCCCTACGCGAAGTTCCTCGCGTTCAACTCGCTGGGATCGCTCCTGTGGGGTGTGGGCATCACCTACGCGGGATCCGCCCTGGGTGGCGTGCAGTTCGTCCACGACAACCTCTCGGTGCTGGTCCTCCTCATCGTGCTCGTCTCGCTGGTGCCCATGGTCGTGGAGGTCCTCCTCCAGCGTCGTCGCGCACGGGCCGAGGCGCTCGCGGCCGGGGCCGGGGCCACCGAGGTCATCGAGGGGGTTGCGGAAGCGGTTGCCGGCGGGCCCCCCGACGAGGCTCTGGACGGGGCACCCGGGGGGACCACTGGAATCCTCGAGGAGGCCCGGGGTGTCACGCCGGGCACACCGGATCCGGACCTGCCCGGGCATGACCGTGCGCGCAGGCGGTCCGACGGGGCAGAGTAGGGTCATCCGGTCACCGGGTCCCTCCCGGTGACCCCGTCGAACGAGGTCGGTCCCGAATGCTCGCCTGGTGTGCGCTCCTCCCGGTGCTGGCGGCGATGGTCGCCGCCATGGTCCTGCCCGGCTACTTCTGGGTGCGCGCCAGCGTCCGCTCCTCCGTGGTCGCGGCCGCAGTGTCTCCTGCCCTGACCCTCGCCGTCCTCACGGTCCTCTCCATCGCCTACCACGCCCTCGGCGTCACCTGGTCGGGGCGGACGGTGCTGCCGGTGCTGGCCGTCGTCGCCCTGCTCGGCGTCGTCGTGCTGCGCCTGCGCATGCGCCACAACCCCCTCGTCGGTGACCTGATGGGCGACCCGGCCTCGGTGAGGCCGCCACTGCTGGTCGATGCGCCCTCGTCGCGGGCCTACCGGATCCTGCCGCGCCGCACGCGCGTGGCGACGTGGTGCCTGGTCGCAGCGGGGTGGCTGGTCGCGGTGCTGCCGCTGGCGGCGACCGCCGACCCGGCGGACCCCGTGCAGCAGTGGGACGCCGTGTTCCACCTCAACGGCGTGTGGACGATCCTCCACACCGGGCAGGCCCAGCCCAACGGAGCACTCGCCCCCCTCTACGGTGGCCGCGCCGTCACCTACCCGCTCGCCTGGCATGCCTTCACCGCACTCTTCGCGGTCCCCACCAGCGTGGTCCAGGTGGCCAATGTGACGAACCTGCTGCTCATGGGCATCTGGGTGGTGGGATGCACGGCATTCACGGCAGTCGTGTCGACCTCGCGGGTGGCTGTGCTCGCCGCCCCCGTCCTGGCCGGGTGCACGTTGAGCATGCCCGCTGACGCCCTGACCATGTACAGCCAGTGGCCCAATGCCACAGGTGTGGCCGTGCTGCCCGGGGTGGCGGCCCTCGCTGTCGTCCTGGGGCGTCGCCTCACCCGCTCGACCCTGCGGGGCCTGCGGGGCGCAGTGGGACACCTGCCGCTACTGGGGCTGCTCCTCCTGGCGGTGGTGGGCGCCGCGGCCGCGCACCCCTCCGCGGTGTTCAGCCTGTACGCGGTGCTCGTCGCTCCCCTGCTGGTGGGTCTCTGGCGTCTGCTGCGCCGCTCGTTGTGGCTGCGAGACCGGCTCCTGGTCGTCGTGCTCGCCCTCGTCGGGGTTGCCGCGGTCGCGCTGCCCGTGTGGGTGCTGGGCACGGAGCAGCTGCGCGCCATGGGCTCCTACCCGCGCCACGGGCAGGGGTGGGCGGAGGCCTTCTCCCACTTCCTCACCCCCTTCCCTCCCTTCGACCCCACTCCGGGGCTTGCGACGACGGTGACCGTGTTCGCCCTGCTCATGGCCGCCGGGGTGTGGGCGACTGTCTCGGCGGTGCGCTCCTGGGACACGCTCGCCGCGGCCTCCTTCCCGGACTGGCGTCTCCCGGGAGGACCGCTGCCATTCTCCGATGACCGACCCGTCGACGAGGGCGACGCCCTCGTGCGGGTGGCGGGGGAGGTGGGCGACGACGGTGCTGCGGACGGGGGCGGTGGGCTGCCCCCCGATGCGTCGCGCGCCGAGCGGGTGCGCCTCTGGGAGGAACGTCGCGGAGAGGTCCGGGAGGCCCTGGGATCACGACCGCTGCTGTGGCCGATCGCCGCGTTCCTGGTCCTGGCGGGGATGACCTTCCTCGCCTACGCGCCTGACAACGCGCTGCGCACGTTCCTGCTGGCCCCCTGGTACCTGGACCCGCGCCGCATCATGTCCCCCCAGAACCTGACGATGGTGCCCCTGGCGGCGCTCGGGTTCGAGTTCGTCGTCAACTGGATCCGTTCCCAGCGGGTGCGCAGCGAGGACGAGCACCGCTCAGCGGGGTCCCTGTGGCGCATCGGGGCGATCCTCGGGGCATGGCTGCTGGCCCTGAGCCTGGGTGGTGCCATGGACGCCCGCATCCGGGCCATCGGCTACGTCTACGACGCCGACAACCTGGGCAAGGCCGGGATGGCCACCTCCGCCGAGCTCGACATGCTGCGGCGCATGCCCGAGACGCTGCCCGCCGACGCCCTGGTGCTCGGGGACCCGATCGCGGGAGCCGCCTACACCGAGGTCATCGGGCAGAGGAGCGCTGTCTTCCCGCAGCTCTACCAGACCCTGGGGGACTCCCATGCCCAAGAGGTCCTGGTGGAGCGCTTCAACCAGATCCACACCGATCCCGAGGTGTGCGAGGTCGTGCGGGAGCTGGGCATCACCCACTTCTACATGGAGGAGGACGGCTGGTACTACCAGTACAAGCGCTCCGAGCGGTTCCCGGGGCTCTACAACGTGGACGTGAGCCACGGCTTCGAGCTGGTGGATGACGGTGGGACAGCCAAGCTCTTCAGGATCACCGCCTGCGGCTGAGCCCCTGGTCTCCTGACCCACCGGGCTTCCCGGTCTCCCTGTCCTGCCGAGGCACGCCTCGCCACACGCCCGAGGCACGCCTCGCGAACGTGCCTCGGCCCTCTCGGGAGGCGTGCCTCGCGGTGTAGGTGTGGGGGTTCCGAGTGTTGGGGGTGGCAGCAGCGTGGCGTCGCCCTCGTTACGCTGATGGGATGCACGAATCCTCGGCCGCCACGAACATGCCCGGCCCGCGACCTGCGGGTGACCACGTCCGCATCGCCTTCCTCGGGCCCTTCGGCACCTTCACCGAGCAGGCCGTGTGGCAGGTGGCACCCGCCGGCGCAGAACTTCTCCCCGTCACCTCCGCCCCCGCGGCCATGGAGCTGGTGCGCCGAGGAGAGGCCGACCGCGCGGTCGTGCCCATCGAGAACTCGATCGAGGGTGGGGTCAACGCCACCCTGGACGCGCTTTCGCGCGGCGAGCCCCTGGTCATCGTCTCCGAGATGGTCATCTCGGTGACCTTCCAACTGGCGGTGCGCCCCGGGACCCGTGTGGAGGACGTCCACCGCATCGGCACCCACCCCCACGCCTGGGCGCAGTGCCGCCACTGGGCGGAGGAGACCTTCCCCGGGGCCCTCCACCTGCCCGCCACCTCGACCGCGGCCGCCGCCGAGCTCCTCGCCCAGGGCGACGCCGGCTTCGACGCGGCCCTGTGCAACGCGACCTCCGTGGAGCGCTACGGGCTGGAGGCCCTGTACACCGATGTCGCCGACAATCCCGGCGCTGTCACCCGCTTCGTCATGGTCTCCCCCCCGGGCGCGCTGCCCCCGCCCACCGGCGCGGACAAGACGACGATCCAGGTCGCCCTGCCCCACAACGAGGCGGGCTCCCTGTTGGGCATGCTCGAGCAGTTCAGCGCCCGGGGTGTGGACCTCTCGCGCATCGAGTCGCGACCATCGGGCGACCACCTCGGCTCCTACAACTTCTCCATCGACATCGTCGGACACGTTGCCGAGGAGCGCGTCCAGGCGGCCCTGGTCGGGCTGCACCGCTTCTCCCCGGAGGTGCGCTTCATGGGGTCCTACCCGCGTGTGGACGGGGTGCGCGCCAGGATCCTGGCGGGAACCTCGGACGAGGACTTCCGTGTCGGACGCGCCTGGGTGGCGGGCATCCTCCACGGGGGCGACGGGACCACCCTGTACGAGGGCGACGCGAGTTGGCCACTTGGAGGACACACCGGGCGCTGATCGCCGAGTGTGCGGGAATGCACCCAGTTTCCTTCTCGGCGAGGTGGACTCGACCGACAGCGTGAGCATTGACGCAGGTCAGGGGTGGACAGCGGGGCGGGGGGCACCGCCTCGGGCTCAGGGTTCGGGGAAACTGGGTGCATTCCTGCACACCGACCAGGGAGACTGCGCGCCCTGACCGTCTCCGCGCTTCTGACGGCATCCTCCACGGTGGCGGATCCCCGGGAGTCGGCCCGTCGGCCCCGGATGTCCGGACCATCCGGGAGCGTCAGGGAGCCTCCTGCTGCGGGGTCAGGCGACGGCGATGTCCAGGGCACCCGAGTCCACGCGCACGTGGGCCGCTCGCGCCCGGCCCAGCGGATCGCCGTCGACCTGGACCACCTGGGGGCGGTCGACGTGGACGGAAGCTGCGGGCGCCTGCCGGAAGGCGATCTGTCCGGTGGAGGTGGGCATGTCGAGGGGGCGCAGGCCCGCTCCCTGGACCAGGACCTTCGCGGCCAGGTCGGCCCAGCCGAGCAGTCCCGCCTGCGTGTCCACGGCGATGATGTCGAGCAGTCCGTCATCGGGGTCCGCATCGGGTGCGAGCACGATGTAGGGCAGTTCACCGCAGTTGGCGAAGAGGACGGTGCGGGCGGTGAACTCGGTGGTCTCGTCGCGCGGGCCGGCAGGCGCGCCCTCGTCGGGGGTCTCATGGGAAGTGGCGTGCTCGTCGGCCATGGCACCGACGGCGCCGCCGTCCGCCGTGGGCCCGGTGCCGTTCTGCTCGCCGAGGTCACGCCCAAGTGTGGGGGACTCCTCGTCCGCAGGCCCGACAGGGTTGTGGAGGGTGAGACTGCAGCGCATCCGCCGCGTCCGCAGCGCCGTGAGGGCGGAGAGCACGTAGGCGGGCCACCCCACGCTCTTCTTGAGCTTGGGGTCGGTGTTCGCCATGGTCTCCCCGTCGAAACCGAGCCCGGCAATGATCACGTAGGCGTACTCGTCGTGCTGTGGTTCCGGGACGCCCTCGGGCAGGGCGCGCACTGAGGGTGCATCCGCGGCGGCGAGCAGGCCGCCTTCGGCAGGGATCTCGGATGACTCCTCCACGTCCTCCACCCGCAGCCAGGCGAGGTCGATGCTGCGGTGGTCGGGCCCCAGGGCGATGGCGACGGCGCGGGGCAGGTCATCGATGGGCAGCCCGAGGTTGCGTGCGAGCAGGTTGCCGGTGCCCACCGGGATGATCCCCATGCGCACGCCCGAGTGGGCGATCCCTGCGGCCACTGCGCGAACGGTACCGTCCCCACCTGCGGCGATGATGACGGAGGCGCCTTCGGCGAGGGCGCGCACGGTCTGGCCCGTGCCCGGGTCCTCAGGAGTGGTCTCGCGCCAGTGGACGTGGGAGATGTCGAACTGGAGCGCCAGGGCGTCCACCTTGGCGCGGAACTCCTCGGGGTCCCTGAACTTCGAGGGGTTGAACACCACCCAGGGGCGGGGTCGGTCACGGTCAGGGGCGTCCGCGGACGCGGGGTTCAGCAGCGCACCGCTGCGGGCAGCGCTGCGGGTGTCACGGAACGTCAGCCACCTGGACAGTGCTGCAGAGCCCACGGCGAGCAGCAGGGCAATGGCCAGCCAGATCAGGGCGACTCCAGTCATGGGAGGAGCCTATCGGGATCGATGCGTGCGGGGCGTCCGGGACGTGGGAGGACGCGGAGGGGAGGTGACGGACGGGGACACGATGGGACCCAAGGGGAACAGGCTGCAGCCGGGCAGCGGCGCTACCGGGCAGCGGCGGTACCGGG
>JBQEKJ010000019.1:0-2794 GCA_052103835.1 Pauljensenia sp. | reverse complement strand
TACCGGGCAGCGGCGGTACCGGGAGGTGCTGCTGTCCTACCATGGGCACATGATTGATGTGCGCGCCCTGCGAGACGACCCCGAGACTGCCCGTGCCTCACAGAAGGCCCGGGGCGCCGACCCGGAGCTGGTCGACCGCATCATCGAGGCCGATGCCGCCCGTCGCGAGGCCCTCCAGACCTTCGAGTCCCTGCGGGCCACGCAGAAGGAGGTCTCGCGCTCCGTGGGGAAGGCCTCCCCGGAGGAGCGTCCCACCGTCCTGGCGCAGGCCAGGGAACTGGCCGAGGAGGTCAAGGCGGCTGACTCCCGGGCCGGCGAGCTCGATGCCGAGGCGGACCGCCTGGCGCGCTCCCTGCCCAACATCGTCGCGCCGGGTGTGCCAGTGGGCGGCGAGGACGACTTCGTGGTGCTGCGCCACGAGGGGCCCGGGCGTCGCGACTTCGCGGCGGAGGGCTTCACACCCCTGGACCACCTGGCCCTGGGCGAGGGTCTGGGTGCGATCGACGTCAAACGCGGGGCGAAGGTCTCCGGGTCGCGCTTCTACTACCTGACCGGCATCGGTGCACGTTTCGAGCTGGCCCTGCTGACCATGGCCCTGGACCAGTCCGTCGCCGCCGGCTTCACACCGATGGTCACCCCGACGCTGGTGACGCCCGAGGTCATGGGCGGCACGGGCTTCCTCAACGAGCACTCCGACGAGATCTACTACCTGCCCGCCGATGACCTCTACCTGACCGGCACGTCCGAGGTCGCCCTCGCCGGCTACCACATGGGTGAGATCCTCGACCTCTCCCAGGGTCCACGCCACTACCTGGGCTGGTCCACCTGCTACCGCCGTGAGGCGGGGGCAGCGGGCAAGGACACGCGCGGCATCATCCGCGTGCACCAGTTCAACAAGGTCGAGATGTTCAGCTACTGCCGTCCCGAGGATGCCGAGGACGAGCACGAGCGCTTCCTCGCCTGGGAGGAGGAGATGCTCGCCAAGGTCGAACTCCCCTACCGCGTGATCCACACCGCCGCAGGCGACCTGGGCACCTCCGCCGCCCGCAAGTTCGACTGCGAGGCGTGGCTGCCCACCCAGGAGCGCTACATGGAGGTCACCTCGACCTCGAACTGCACGACTTTCCAGGCCCGACGTCTCGGGATCCGTGAGCGTCGCGAGGACGGCCAGATGCACCCCGTCGCTACACTCAACGGCACATTGGCCACGACCCGCTGGATCGTGGCGCTGCTCGAGAACCACCAGCAGGCTGACGGTTCGGTGCGAGTGCCCGAGGCCCTGCGTCCCTACCTCGGGGGCCTCGACGTGATGGAACCCCTCAGGTGAGCAGGTGAGCCAGCCCCTCCTCACACCCCCGCCCTCGGGTGTGCCCTTCGTCCCGTTCCCGGAGATGGTCGAGACCGCGAAGCGGGCCCTGCCCGCAGATCTTCCCCGCGACCTTGGTCGGGTGATGGTCGCCGTGGACGTGGACGGCACCCTGTTGCGCCCCGACGGGGCCTCACCGAGGGTGTGCGAGGCGTACCACGACCTGGTGGATGCGGGGGCGACGGTGGTCATCGCCACGGGGCGCGGCATCAATGCCGTACGTCCCGTGCTGGGCTACCTGCATTCGGACCGCGGGTGGTCGGTGTGTTCCAACGGCGCGGTCCTGGCCCATTGGGAGCCCCGTGGTGGGAGGGACGTGGAGGTCCTCGTCGAGCACCGCTTCGACCCCTCGGCGGCGATCAGGTCGCTGGAGTCCAGCGTGCCGGGAATCCTCCTGGGTGTGGAGGTCACGCACCGGGGGTACCTCGTCTCCCAGCCCTTCCCTGTCGGGGAGCTGGCCGAGGTCGGAATCGTCTCACCGGTGAGTGAACTGAGCGCGACCCCCACGCCGAAGCTCATCGGACGGGCCCCCTGGATGGATCGCGAGGAGTTCAACGAGCGTGTGGGGCGTTCCGACCTGGGTGTCGGGCACGAGTACGCCGTGGGATGGACCTCCTGGGTGGACGTGGGTCCCGCGGGGACGACGAAGGCGACGGGCTTGGCGGAACTGGCCACGGACCTGGGGATCCCCCGGGAGGGGACCGTCTCCGTCGGCGACGGGACGAATGACATCGCGATGCTGAGCTGGGCCCACCACGGGGTCGCCATGGGGGGCGCGACCGAGGAGGTGCGTGCTCATGCCGACGCGGTGACCGGGCCCGTGGAGCACGATGGGGCAGCAGCTCTCATGAGGGCGATCCTGGAGCGCTGAGGGGCCGATCCGCCTCCCGGTGGCGCTGTCCCGGTTCGGCGCCAGACGTTACGCTCGCGCCATGGGTTCCACGATCGGTGACGTCGCAGCGCTGGCGGGAGTGTCCACGGCAACCGTCTCACGTGCACTGCGGGGTCTCTCGAACGTCTCCGACCAGGCGCGTGCCAAGGTGCTGGCGGCGGCATCGGAACTGGGCTACGTCGTCTCACCCTCCGCGCAGGCGCTCGCGACGGGTCGCACGCAGACGGTCGCACTGGTCGTCCCCTCCTTCTCGGAGTGGTTCGCGGCGAATGTCCTCGACGGTGCGCAACGGCGCCTGCAGCGCGCCGGCTACTCCACGGTGGTCCACAGTGTCGAGAACGTGCGGGGCAAACCGCCGCTGGACCTCGACCTGGAACTCATCCGGCGCCGGGTCGACGGGGTGATCATCATCGCGCTCCCACTCAGCGAGGTCGAGACACGCGCGGTCGTCGACCTCTCGGTGCCGGTGGTCGTCGTGGGGAACCGGAACCCGCCCTTCCCCTCCGTCGGTCTCGATGACATCGAGACGGGGAGGA
>JBQEKJ010000018.1:3566-16695 GCA_052103835.1 Pauljensenia sp. | reverse complement strand
CTGGTGCTGGTGCGCACGGCGTCGGGGGCGTCCGTCACCTCCTCGGCGGGAGCGGTTCGCGGTCTCGTCATGGTCACCAGTCTGCCGTGGATTCCTGGGTGGGACCTAGGCGGGATGCATGATGGCGCACTCCCGTGCGCTCCTGCGCACGCAACTGGCCGCCGAGCCGCGCAGCCGTCGGGTCACCTGTCCGTCCACTGTCCGTCCACCCGCCCGGCCGTCGGGTCGTCGGGTCGTCGAACGGCCCCGGACCACCCCAGCGCCACCGGGCACCGGAGTCCTCAGCCCCGGTCGTGGTGGGGCGGGGGTGTCAGGAGTGCGCCCTGACCACGAAGCCCGGGGGTCCATTTCCGCACCCCCGCCCCCACCATCTCCGCGCACCCACACCCAGGAGACGATCCGGGCGGGGCTCCCCCCTGGGACCCGGAACCGGGCCCCGGCGCCGACCCAGGTGCACCCGGGGACCCATACAGTGGTGACCGGATTCGAAGGCGCGGGGTTCTTCGACCGTCATGCACTCAGGATTCCGTTGTCGTCCCGCATGCGCAGGACCCGGAGGGACCCAGGGGGCGTGGAGCTCCCGGGAGACCGGACCGGTGGGAGCGGTCGGACACCGGAAGAGAGTTGGGAGGGGAGACGGATGTCGGCAGTGACGAAGGCGCTCGCGCTGCGCCGCCTGCGCGAGGACTCCCCCGTCATCTCGCTCATGCGCCAGGACACCATGGCGGTCATCGCTGCGGAGCTCTCGGAACACCTGGGTGGGGACGAGCGTTCCGTCCCCTCCGCGGAGCTGTACGACCTGGTCGATGCCGATCTCGATGAGCTGCGGCGGCACGGATTCGACCTGCCGCGCTCCGCCCAGGCCTACTGCGCCGACTGGCTGCGCGCCGGCTTCCTCTCACGACACCCTGCAGCCAGCGGTCGCGGCGAGGTGTTCGAGATGTCCGCTGCCGGGCACGAGGCGATCCGCATCCTGGAGCGACTCTCCGAACCCCGGCCGGCTGCCACCGAATCACGCCTGTCCATGATCAGCAACGAGTTGGTGCGGCTGGCCACGGACACGGACGAGTCCATCACCTCACGCGTCTCGACCCTGGAGGCCGAGCGCGACCGCCTCGACGCCGCCATCGAGGAGACCCGACGCGGACACTTCGCCCCGGCGGACCCCGAGGTCGCCGCCGCCCGGCTGCTCGACCTCGCCCAGCAGGCCCGGGACGTGCCAGCGGATTTCGCCCGTGTGAGGGACTCGATGGACTCGCTCAACCGGCAGCTGCGCCACGACATCATCGAGGACGACGCACCCCAGGGAGCGGTGCTCGACGACGTCTTCCTTGGCGTGGACCGCATCCATGACAGCCCGGAGGGCCGTTCCTTCGATGCCTTCCACGCGATGGTCATGGACCCCGAGGCGGACGCGCGGTTCACGGAGGCCGTCGAGGACATCGCGTCGCGCGACTTCGCCGCAACGGTGGACCCCCAGACCTTGGCCTTCCTCCGTGACTACATGGTCAATCTCCAGCACGAGTCCCTCGACGTCGCCCATTCCATGGGGTCCTTCTCGCGTTCCCTGCGCGAGTTCGTCCAGTCCCGTCAGTTCGAGGCCTTCCGGGAGCTCGCCGACCGACTGCGTTCGGCGCAGCGGACCGGCATTGAGGCCGCGCGGGTCCTGCGACTCCTCGACCGCATGCAGTGGCAGTTGGAGTTGACCAGTCCGGAACTGCGCTCCGTGGGACGCCTGGCCCTCCACGTGCCCTCCGAGGTCCAGGCCCCCGAAGAGGTCATCAGCCACACCGTCGACAGCGTCGACTGGGAGGACCTGCGCCGCAGGGTGCGCGAGTCCGAGATCGACATCGCCGAGGTCCAGGGCTGGGTGTCGGAGACGGTCGCTGCCCGCGGGGCGAGCACGGTCGGGGAGGTCCTGGCACGTCATCCGGCCACCCAGGGGCTGGCCTCCGTGGTCGGCCTGTGCATCACGGGTGCGCGCCACGGCCTGGTCCGCGACCAACCGGAGTCCGTGTCCTGGCAGACCGACTCCCTTCGCGTCGCCGCTGTCCTGTCCACCACATTCACCTTCGAGGAGGTTCCCGATGAGTGGACCTGAGTCGTTCCCCGCCGGGCGAACTGACGAGGGCGGCGCCGCCCTCGTCGACGGGGACGCCCCGGCGGGCGGAGCGCGGTACGCGGGGAGCCACCGTTCCCCGGTACCGGAGGAGGGAGGGAGTGCGTGGGAGCGTGGGCGACCCGGCGGGGAGACGGGGCTGTGGCCCGGCGACACGGGGGAACTGCCCGGTGAGGTCCGTCGGGTGCTCGTCCAGCTGGTGCGTGGCCCCTACGTCTCCCAGCAGCGCACTCCCAATCTCTGGGCCACACTGGTCGCGCACGAGTCGGTGGTGCGGTCCCGCCTGGCCGACCTGTTCCTGGAACTGGCCATCGACACGGACAATGAGATCGCCTTCGCGCGCAACGCCCGGGCAGAGGACGAGCCCGTGCCAGCCATGATGCGGCGCACCACCCTGTCCTTCGTGGACACCGCCCTGTTGCTGCACCTGCGCCACCTCCTCCTGCGGGCCTCCGCCCAGGGGGAGCGGGCCTTCGTCAGCATGGAGGAGATCGTGGACCACATCGCCCAGTACCGTGCTCCCGGCGACACGGACCGCGCGCTGGTGGCCAAGCGTGCGCGGGCCTCGGTCAAGCGGATGAAGGAGTACGCGATCCTCGACAAGACCGACACCACGGACCGGTTCGAGATCATGGCGATCCTGGGCCTCATCATCACCCCCGAAGTCGTGAGTGGCCTGGAGGGCGAGTACCGCGCTGCCCTCGAACACGGTGGAGTGGCCACAGGTCTGGAGGGCCCGGACGGCGCGTCCGACGTGGATGACGGTGCCGATGCGGACGACGGTGGCGACGGGGTCTCCGGCGGGGGCGGGGACACCCGGGACCGCGAGGAGGTCTGAGCAGCGTGCAGGAGCACTCGGGGTTGCAGGAAGGGCACAGGAGCATGGGGACGAGCGAGGCGACACTGTTCGACATCGACGCAGGGCCGGGTGCCGGCACGGCGGCCGTCGGCAGTGCTGACGTGGGAGGACGGGCCGGAGGTGGCGCGGAAGCCGCGGAGGGTGCAGGGGCCCGGGGAGGCGGTCGCGGAGGAGGCCGTGGAGCTCCCGGCGAGGGAACCGCGGCCCGTGGGGTCGGGGCCGGCGGGATCGACGCCGCCGGGCAGTGGCGGCTCGCGCGCCTCCAGGTCCTGGACTGGGGCACATTCTCCGGACACCACGACCTTCCCGTGCCGCGTCGGGGGTTGCTGCTCACGGGGGAGTCCGGGTCCGGGAAGTCCTCCCTGCTGGACGCCATCTCCGCCGTGATGGTCCCTCCCGCCGAAGCCCACTTCAACGCCGCCGCCACCGATGCCGTCGGAGGTGACCGCGACCGGACCCCCATGTCCTACGTCCGCGGCGCGCACCGTCGCCTCACCGATGCCGAGACCCAGGAGATCCACACCGCCTACCTGCGCGAGGGACCGACCTGCTCGGCCATCGCCATGACCTGGGAGGACGGACGGGGAGGGGTCGCCAGCGCCGTGCGCGTCTTCCACGTGAGGGGACGCTCGCTGCAGGCCCAGGACCTGCGCACGGCCTTCGTCCTCCTGGACGGCGAGGTTGACCTGGCCGCGTGGCGACCCGTGATCGCGGGTGGCATCGACCAGCGCCGTCTCAGGGCCACCTTCCCGGGGGCAGTGGTCGAGCAGACCTACAGGGGATTCGGACCTCGGCTGAGGCGCCGTCTCGGCATCGGGTCCACCACGGCTCTCAAGCTGCTCCACCGGGCCATGTCCGCCAAGAGCCTGCGCTCCCTGGATGCCCTGCTGCGAGATTTCATGCTCGACGAGCCCAGCACCTTCGGACTGGCCGACACGGCCGTCGAGCAGTTCGTCGAGTTGCGCACCGCGCACGAGACGGTCCTGGACGCACGCGACCAGGTCGACGTCCTCGCGCCCCTGCGCCAGACGTGGCAGGCACGCACGCGTGCCCTGGAGCGCAGGGACGCGGCGGAGAAGGGCCTGGCACATCTCCCGGTCCTCCAGGCCGTGGTCACCGAGCGTGACGCCAGTCGGGAACTCGACGAGGTCCTGGCCCAGCAGCGGAGGATCTCCGCCCTGCAGGAGGACCAGGAGGCAGGTGCCCGGGCCATTGACCAGGAGCTCGAGGCAGGGCGCAGCAGTCTTTTCGAGCAGGGCGGAGGCGAGATCGAGCGGGCCCATTCCGATGTGCGCACCCAGCAGGAGCACCTGGCGGAAGTCGAGGAGGCACGGGGTGTGTTCCAGGCACTCCTGGACCGGCTCGACGCCCAGTCGCCCGGCTCACGTGAGGAGCATGCCCTGGTCGTGGACCTGGCACGCAGGGAGCGCGCGGAGCTGGGCGACGTCAGGGACTCGGGCAGGTTCGACGATCCGATGGGTCGGCGCATCGCCGCCCGCACGGAAGGCACGCGACTGGAGGAGGAGATCCGCTCCCTTTCCCGGCGGCGCACCAGGATCCCTGCCGCGCTGGCGGGCGTGCGTGACGCGCTCGCCTCCGAGATCGGGGTCCCCCCGGGGGGTCTCCCCTTCGCCGGGGAGCTGGCCGACGTCTCCGACCGTTCCTGGGCGGGAGCCCTGGAGCGACTGATGGGTGGCTTCGCCCGTACCCTGGTCGTCCCCGAGGAGCTGTTCGCACCGGTGGCCTCCTGGGTGGACCGGCACCACCTCGGTCTCCGGCTCGCCTTCGAGCGTGCGGACCTCACCGGGGGCGAGGTCGCCCGGACCGACGTGGGCTCGGCCGCCCGCAAGCTCACGGTGGCACCGGGGCGGTTCGAGTACTGGATGCTCCGCCAGCTCGCCCGCCGCTTCCCGCACGTCTGTGTCGAGGACGCCTCCGACCTGGGCGACCACGAGCGTGCACTCACCCGCCACGGCCTGGTCCGCGACCGTCGCCGTCACGTCAAGGACGACAGATTCCGCATCGAGGACGAGTCACGCTGGGTGATCGGCACCGACAACGCGCTGCTGGTCGACCAGTTGCGCGCCGAACTGGAGCGGGTGCGCGAGCGGGGCGCCACCGCCCAGCGGGAGATCGACGCCATCGATGCCGAGACGGTGGCGCGCCAGGACCGCATCCTCACTCTGGACCAGGTCGCACGCACGTCGTGGGACGGGATCGATGTCGAGGGTGCCGCCCGTGGACTCGACCGGGCGCGTGAGCACCTCGACCTCGTCATGCGCTCCCACGCCGACCTGGAACCGCTGCGCCTGGAGGTCGCCCGTCTGGAGGAGGTGCGCGCCGCCCTCGTCCGCGACGGTCAGGACCTCGCAACACAGCAGGGGGCACTGCAGAACCGTCGTGCCGCCTGCGAGGCAGCGATCGCGGAGGCGCGGGTCACCCTGGACGCGGTCGAGCGCGACCCCGACCTGGAGGCCGACCTGGAGGCGCGTGTGCGGGCGCACGCCCGTACCGTCAACCGGGAGAGGATCGCGACCCTGGTGGAGGTCGTGCGCCAAGAGCTCCAGACGGAGGTCCGCAGCTCGCAGGGGCAGGTCACGGCGGCGGAGAACGTCATCCAGCGCGCCCAGGTGGCCTACACGCAGCGGTGGCCCGGCCACTCCGCCGACCTGGTCGTCGAGGTCACGGGGACACCGGACTTCCTGGCCGTCCTGGACCGCCTCCAGACCGATCGCCTGCCTGAGTTCGAGGAGCGTTTCCGCAGGTTGCTCAGTGAACAGTCACAGCAGAACCTGGCGGCCCTCAACTGGCAGATCGGGAGGGCGTCGGAGGAGGTGGTCAAGAGGATCGCGCCCGTGAACGAGTCACTGACCCAGACCCCCTTCGACCGCGAGCGGGGGCGGTTCCTGCGTCTGGAGGCCAGAAGTGTCCACTCCGGTGAGGTCCGTGACTTCGTGGATGCCCTGCGCTCCGTCACGGAGGGGGCTTTCAACTCCTCCACGGAGACCGAGGTCCACGCCGAGGAGCGTTTCGCCCGTATGGACGACCTGCTGGAGAGACTCGGTTCGACGCTGCCCACCGACCGCCAGTGGCGCGCCCGCGTCCTGGACACGCGCCTGCACATGACCTTCATCGCCGTCGAGCGTGACGCCGAGGGAAACCAGACCGATGTCTACCAGGGCAGTGGCGGGAGGTCGGGCGGGCAGGGCCAGAAGCTGGTGACCTTCTGCCTGGCGGCGGCGTTGCGCTACCAGCTGGCCGACGCCGGATCCCTGGTGCCCCGCTACGGGACGGTGGCCCTGGACGAGGCCTTCGACAAGACCGACGTCAACTTCACGAGGGCGGGACTGGGGGTCTTCCGGACCTTCCAGTTCCAGCTGCTGCTGGCCACACCGCTGAAGATGCTCCAGACGATCGAGCACTACGTCGGGGGAGCCGCCATGGTGTCGAACGTGTCGGGCGCCGCCTCCACCCTCAGTTCCATCCGTTTCGAGGAGCTCGAGGAGGCCGGTGCGGGCGGCTCGGACGGGGAGTCGGGTCAGCCCGCGGGACACGGCGCCGCCGGGCACCCCCGGAGTGCCGTCGGGGGACCGGACCCGGGTCGCGAGGGTGGAGCGGGCGGGGCGGCTGCTGCGGCGGAGCCGGACCCGTCCCCGGGGGACGGCGGAGCCGATGGGGGTGCCGATGCGCACTCCTGAGGATGTCCGCACGGCCCTCCGCACCCGTTACCGACGCTCCGTGGTGTCGTGGCTGGCCCTGCCTCCGCCACAGTCCGGGACGGGTGTCGGCGTGCGGGTCTCACTGCCGCTGGACCCTCCCACCGCTCGTGTGGCGCGCGAGGACGCCACGGCAGTTGCTGCGTGGATCGGGTCGTGGACGAGGGCGATCGCTGGCTCGTTGCCCTGGTCAGTGACCTGGGTGGAGCGACGATGGGCCGGGTTCGGGATCCAGGCGCTGCCGGTGCGTGTCGGGGTCGAGGGTGCCGCGGCGGTCGCCCGTCTGGCCGGTCAGGACACCGACTGGCGCCTGCTCTCTGCCCGGATCGAGGAACTGGTCCGGCGGTGGGTGCCGGATCCGGAGGAGTCCGACGGAGCGGGTGCGGGACGCGCGGGAACGGTGTCCCCCCGGACCGGGTCAGGGGGTGGAGACGGGGTCGGACCCGCGCCGCGCCAGGTCCTGGCCCATGCGGTCGGCTCGTGCCTCGCAGACCTCCGGGCGTGCGAGGACGCCGACTTCGATCGCTCGCTGCGGGTGGTCGACTGGGTCGTCACCCACCCGGGTTCGGGTCTGCTGCTGCGCCAGGTACCGGTGGAGGGGATGGACACGAAGTGGTTGGAGCGTCACCGTCGGCTCGTGTCCGTGCTGGTGGCAGCCCTGCGGCGGCTCCGGGACCTGGAGGGTGGGGACGACCTGGGTCTGAGGCGCGAGGCGGAGGCCCGGGACGTCGTGGTGCTCGACCCGCAGCTCCGTCCCGGTCGCGGGCCCGGACCCGGGTTGCCCGGCCTGCGCCATGTGCGCCTCGATGTCACCGAGCTGGCCCACCTGTGGGCCGTGCCCGCAGCACCGGTCGCGGCGGGACCCGGCCCGGGACCATCAGCCCCGTGGCCGCAGGTGCAGGACGCCCCGCGTCCCGAGGTGCTCCTGGTCTGCGAGAACAGACAGTCGATCGTTGCTCTGCCAGACCTTCCCGGAGTGGTGGCACTGCACGGGGGTGGGTACGCGGTCTCGGAGCTGCACCACCTCGCCTGGGCGCGGGACCTGCCCGTCCTCTACTGGGGCGATCTTGACGTGGACGGGTTCGCGATCCTCAACAGGCTGCGCCACCACCACCCGAGGGTGGTCTCGGTGCTGATGGACGTCGCCACCCTGGACGAACACCTCGGACTCGCAGTTCCGGATCCGAACCCCGGAGGGATCGAGCTGGGCGCGCTCACCGAGGGGGAGCGGCTGGCGCTGGCCCGACTGCGCGAGCTGGGTGGTCTGCGTCTGGAGCAGGAACGGCTCGCCTGGCCCTGGGTCGCCCGGCGACTGGGCGACGCCCTCGCCGATCTTCGGAACCCGACCACGGAGGACTGAGCGGCGTCCCCGGAGTCCTTGCTGCACGCCGCGTGCGTTGCCCTGCACGTCAGACCAGGACGGCGGTCCCATTGGCCACGGCTGCCAGCATGCCGTTGTCGCTGCCGAGGGTGAAGTAGTCGACGCGGACCCCAACGACCGCATTGGCGCCCATGGCCTCTGCCCGCTGGCACATCTCATTGACAGCGGTGGAGTAGGCCTGCTGGAGCTCCTGCTCATACGCAGTGGAACGTCCGCCGACGAGGTTGCGGAACCCGGCCCCGATGTCCTTGAACATGTTGACTCCGGCAATGGTCTCTCCGGAGACCAGTCCGATGTACTGGCGGATCGGTTGGCCTTCGATGGTGGGGGTGGTGACGGCGAACATGGTGGCTCCTGCTTCGGGTGGCGTCGTGGTCTGGGGTCTGGGGATCTGGAGGCTTGGAGGGAGGTGTTGGGCGGGCGGGAGAGGAGGGTGTCACACGGTGCCGGGAGGTGTCGGTGCCTTCTCACCGGCGCGGACGGGGACCGGCACGGTGTTGCCCTCGATGGGGGTCGGACAGGTGCCGAAGGGCGTGAAGTGCGCGGGGAAGTTCACGGAGCGGTTGAAGTCGACCTCCGCAGTCGTCTCACCCGTCGGCGTCACAGGAGCCCTGCGCCAGCCCGATGTCTCGGTGTCATTGGTCGGGTCATGGAAGATCACACCCCACTCATCCTCGTCCGGGCCCACGACGTCCAGGTCGACTGCTGAGCCGTCGGGCAGCGAGACGTGCACCCGGCCCGAGACCGTCAGTGAGGTCGTCCTCCCGGACTGTGCGCCCGGGACAGTCCGGCTCCCAGGAGTGTCCAGGCGGGTGAGCGTCGCGGGGCGCACCCAGGACGGGTCGAAGTCCCACACCGGCACCCCGGTGAAACCGGTGCGCGTCAGGGCATGGGGGTCACGCACCCGCACGCACACGCCGTCACCGCGCCGCGCGACCTCGGCGAGCAGCTCACCGCGGGCGAGGGACATGTCCTGGTCGCCGGGGCCGAGCACCCATTCCTGCGGGCCCTCCACGGCAACGCCGCCGCGGGTGAAGTCGATACCCTGACCGGGTTCGAACGTCACGCGGAACACGCCGGGGGTCCCGCCCTCGTCCCCGGTCCCGGACCCGGTCCCGACTCCGGCACCGCCCGCGGACCCCGCACCCGCCTCGGTCCCGGTGGTGCCCGGAGCTCCCGCACCGACCCCGTCCCGGTCGGCAGCGCGGGCATCCTCCACCTCCAGGGGCAGCGCGGTCCAGGAAGCCGGGAAGTCGGGCACGCCGGTGGGCTCGGGACCCAGCCACGTCAACGACGTCAGCGACAACCAGCCGTGGGGTTCCCGCAGGGTCTGCTCTCGCTGGGAATGCCAGGAGAGCCACTTCTCCCGGGGGCTGCTCGAGGGGCCGGCATCCGGGGACTCTCCCACACCGCGAGTGGTGGAGGGGGCGGAACTGTCCGCCGTGCGGTCGTGCGGCGAGAGGGTCATGTCGGGTCTCCGTTCGCGGGCCTGGTCGACACTCGGGGTGGCGGCCAGTTGGATGGTGTCGGCCTGTGTCGAACCAGTCTCCACCAGCCCGCGCGGCTGTGCACAGTGGTCGCGCCGTGAGTCCGGCGCCGTGTGGGCGGAGTGTCAGCCGGTGCAGTGATGGCGCGCACCGAGGGGGCGAGTGGTGCCGCCCGCCCGAGTGAAGTCAGCAGGAGCCCGGGTGCTCACCCGAGGCGGACGACAGACAATGTGTCCGACACCGGGCGGCGTCGAGTTCGATGAAGCACGCTGAGCTGGGGAAATGGAATTGGGCTCGGTGCTGGACGCCTCTCTGGCGGGGACATTGTCTGTCGTCCAATCTCCGCCGCGCCGCCCGCCCGGGCTCCAGTCGGTCGCCTGCCCGGGCTCCAGTCGGGCTCCAGTCGTCTCCCCCCATGGGATGCCGGATGGAGAAGAGGCCCGGATGGAGAGGAGGCCCGGAGCTGCAGGAATCTGCATCTCCGGGCCTCCCGTCAGACCTCGTCGGCCAGGGGCACCAAGCCCCGCGACCCTAGAAGTCCCAGTCCTCGTCCTCGGTCGCCACGACCTCGCCCATGACGTAGGAGGAACCCGACCCGGAGAAGAAGTCGTGGTTCTCGTCCGCATTCGGCGACAGGGCCGCGAGGATCGCGGGGTTCACGTCGGTGGCGTCGTGGGGGAAGAGCGCCTCGTAGCCCAGGTTCATCAGGGCCTTGTTCGCGTTGTAGCGCAGGAATTTCTTGACGTCCTCGGTCAGGCCGAGGGGGTCGTAGAGGTCCTCCGTGTACTGCTCCTCGTTCTCGTGGAGCTCGAAGAGCAGCTCGAAGGTGTAGTCCTTGAGCTCCTGGCGCCGCTGCGGCGTGGCCTCGTTGACGGCGACCTGGTACTTGTACCCGATGTAGTAGCCGTGGACGGCCTCGTCGCGGATGATCAGGCGGATCAGGTCCGCGGTGTTCGTCAGCTTGGCGTGCGCGCTCCAGTACATCGGTGCGTAGAAGCCGGAATAGAAGAGGAACGACTCCAGCATCGTGGAGGCGACCTTGCGCTTCTCCGGGTCGTCGCCCTCGTAGTAGGAGTCCACGATGCGCGCTTTGCGCTGCAGGGCCTCGTTGTCCTCCGACCACTGGAAGGCCTCGTTGATCTCCTCGGTGGAGAGAAGGGTGGAGAAGATCGAGGAGTACGACTTCGCGTGCACCGACTCCATGAAGGCGATGTTCGTGTAGACCGCCTCCTCGTGGGGGGTGCGCGCATCGGGGATCAGGCTCACCGCGCCGACCGTGCCCTGCAGGGTGTCCAGCAGCGTGAGGCCCGTGAAGACCCGGTTCGTCATCTGCTGTTCCACCGGGTTGAGCGTCTTCCAGGACTGGATGTCGTTGGACAGCGGGATCTTCTCGGGCAGCCAGAAGTTGCCGGTCAGACGGTCCCAGACCTCCAGGTCCTTCTCGTCCTCGATGCGGTTCCAGTTGATGGCCTCGAAGACCGGGTTGTGGCGCACGGTTGCGTCCTCCTGTCGACATCCTGCGTGTGGTGCGGGCATCCCCGACGAGGGCGGCGCGAGTTGGTCCGTCGGCCCGGGGGTAGTGCGACCAGAGTAGCCGCGGGGCGGATGTGTCGCCCCATCCGGGGGTGACTGGACCGGGGAACCTCTCCCGGGCAGGGTGGGCGCCGTGTCTGTGGCGTCGCTCCCATGGGGTGGTCGCCCCTGCGGGCGGGGGCATACTGGCCTGCGGACACATCACGACGCGATCCGAGGAGGTGGTCCCCATGGAGGGCTCCAGTAGTCACCCGTCCCGGGATGACGACCTCGGTCGCGCATTCTGCTGACGGGTCAACCGTCCGCGCCGTCCTCGTCATCTCCCTTTCCTGCGCACACACGCGCACCCATTTCCGGGCCCGTCCATCGATGGACAGCCCGTGGACCCAGGGAGAAACACCATGCGTCTGCACCTGACCGCGCGCGCCGCCGCGCCCGTCCGTCCCACCCACACCATCCCCACTGAGGCCCGTCAGGTCCTCGAAGCCCACACACCCTCGGCCCTGGCCCTCTGGCTGGCCGCCACTCCCACCGACCGCGTCGACACCCAGGTCGCGGAGCTGGGGCGTACCGAGCTGGCCGCCCTCGTGGAGCTCCTGACGCCCGCCACGGCCTCCACGCTCATGGAGTCCCTCTGCGCCCACACGGGCGCCCACCTGGTCACGGCCGTGCCCGCCGCCACCGGAGCCGGTCTGTTGGACGTGCTGCCCGCGGACGAGGCCTCACGCATCGCGCGCCTCCTGGAGGGCGAGGACGGCAGCCGCGTCCTGGAGGCGCTGCCGCGTTCACGTTCGGCCCTGCTGCGCGGACTCCTGGCCTGGCCGGACGAGTCCGCAGCTGCCTGGATGCGGCCCAGCTTCCTGGACGTCGGACCCGACGCCACGCTGGCCCACGCGGTGGAGGCCGCGCGACGCAACCCTGGCGACCTCGACGAGGGCGTCTTCGTGTTGGCCGGGACGCGCAGCGCGGCACCGGGCGCGGCACCTCTCGCCCAGTGGGGGATGGATGAGGGGGGCGAGTCAGCGGAGGCCCCGCACGGCCCGCAGAGCACGGGAGGAGCCGTCGTGTCGGGTGCATCCCGCCCCGGGGAGCTGCTCGGGTGGGTCGCACCCTCCGACCTGGTGCTGGGTGACCCCGCGCAGGAGGTGGAGGAGGTGATGGTCGACCGTGAGACCGTGCTGGGATGGTCCGTCGTCGCCCTCGCCGACCAGGAGGCCGTGGTCTCCCACGCGGCGGGGTCGCCCGTCGGAATGGTGCCCGTGGTCGACGGGGAGCAACTGATCGGCGTCATCACGCGGGAGAGCGTCACCGGCATCGCGCACGAGGAGACGGGTGAGGACTCGGCGCTGCAGGGCGGGACGTCTCCACTGGGAGTTCCCTACCTGCAGGCCGGACCCCGCAAGCTCTGGCGGACCCGGGTGCCGTGGCTGGCGGCACTCTTCCTGGCCGAGATGTACACGGGCACGGTGCTGCGCCACTTCGAGGGCGAGCTCGAGCAGGTCGTGGCCCTGTCCTTCTTCATCCCGCTGCTCATCGGGACCGGCGGCAACGTCGGCACCCAGATCACCACCACCCTGATCCGAGCCATGGGTGCGGAGGGCCTGCGCCTGCGCGACCTCTGGCGCGTGGTGTGGAAGGAGTTCGGCACCGGGATCCTGCTGGGCAGCTCGATGGCGGCGCTCGGGGGTGTGAGGGCGTGGACGCTCGGGGTCGGTGGCCCGGTCATCCTCACGGTGATGGTGGCGTTGGCCTGCATCTGCGTGTGGTCGTCACTGATCGCTGCCGTGCTGCCCATGCTGCTGCGACGCATCGGGGTGGATCCCGCGGTCGTGTCCTCGCCGATGATCTCCACCGTGGTGGACGGGACGGGGTTGATGATCTACTTCCTGCTGGCCAAGGCCATCGTGCTCTGAGCTGGAGCTGGAGCTGGAGCCGGAGTCTTGTCGGTGTCGGTGTCGTGCCCGCGGGGCGACACCTGACGCGGAGCGAAGTTCGTCCCGGCCAGAGGACAGGCAACCACTCCTCGCTCCGCAC
>JBQEKJ010000018.1:0-3466 GCA_052103835.1 Pauljensenia sp. | reverse complement strand
CGCGGAGCGAAGTTCGTCCCGGCCAGAGGACAGGCAACCACTCCTCGCTCCGCACGGAGCGACACAAGCAGATCCGCTTCTGTGCAACCAAGGAGCTGCCCTGGCTGGCACCAAGACGGACACCCCTATCGCGAGTTTCCTCTCGGCACGTGCCCGTCGGTGAATCCGCTGGGCACCTGCGCGGGTGCTCCCGATACGGGTGACGGGTCCGGGATGAGTTCGATGAGTACTGCGAGTGTGGCAAGGGGGATCGCTTGGCGCAGGTGGGGCAGGCAGTGTCCCTCGTTCCGGCGACGCTCGCCGCGGCGGAAGAGCCAGGTCTCTCCCCGAGTGCCCGCCCAGAGGCCGAGGCCCAGGACGGCTGCAGGAACGATCCACGCTGCCACTGCTCCGACCGGGTACGGAGGGGGTGGGAAGGCGTCATCGACCGACCGCTGGTCGGTGTCCTTCCCGGCCGGCCAGTGGTTGGACGGCAGGAGCGAGAGAGCGTCGGCAGTGGAGGCGGTGTTGAAGGGAATCGGGTTCGCAGCCGGCTGTGGCGGGGTACCGCCGGACGCGGGGATGTGGCCAGGGGTCGGGGCGCCACCGGGTACGGGGGAGTGAGTGGGAGGAATGCCGGACCGTGCGTCCGACCGTGCGTCCGCGAGCGGATCCGCGCGTGGATCTGAAGGAGCAGCTGTCCGGGTGCTGGCCCCGGTCGGGGCGGCGTCGCCGGATGCGTCTGAAGTGCAGGTCTGCGCCGTCGCGACAGTGCATGGCTTCCCCGACAATGTGTCCGCGTCTGCGAGAACTGCCGAGACGCCCTCGCCCACACGACGGATCTCCGGGATGTGGGGGGCGGCCATTGCACCGAGAAGGGCGGTCTTGAGTGCGATCCTCACGGGGCGTGAGCGCACCAGGTCCGGCAGCGCGTACCAGGTCAGGGTCACTGCAGCAGTGGTGGCGGCCAAGGGCAGGTGCGAGGGTCCTCCGATGTTCTGCGGTAGGTCGTCGATGTCTGGGACGGTCTGGGGCATGGGGGCTCCTCGGTCCGGGCTGTCATGTCAGCCTATCGGTGCCGACGCCGTCCGGCAGTGTGTGGCAGACGGAGTGCGGTGCCACCGGACGGAGGAGGGCTTCCCTCCCCACCGGAGCGCCTCCTTGTCGCGGAACGCTCGACCCCCTCAGTCGCGCACCAGCGCCAGCAGGTGATCGAGGACCTTCCCGCCTGAGGCGCGGATGCCGTCGTGCTGGTACTCGTTGGTCACCCACACGCGGGTCCCGCGTACCAGCTCGGCGGTGTCGAGGGAGAGCTCGCGGGGCACGAACATGTCGTCGAAGTAGACGGCCGCCGCCAGGGGGACCTCGTTCCGGGCAAGGACGTCGGGCAGGTAGACGGGGGTCCAGTCCGTGCGCCGGGCGAGTTCCTCGGTCGCTCCCTTGAGGGGGACGAGGGCGGGGTCCTCATCGAAGAAGGAGCGCATCATGTGCTCACCCGTCAGATAGTAGGGCTCCGAGATGTCCATCGGGTCCGCGTCGGGCTGGAAGCCGGGAGTCTCCTCCGCCAGCCTCTGTGCGCTCCAGTTCGTGGCGCGACCGGCCAGGTCCGGGGTGGCGCTCGCGTAGATGGCCTCGTGGAGCGCACCGTAGGCGGGGTTCATGGACACGTGCGCCGCAACCCCTTCGAGGAACTCCGAGGAGAGGCGGCGTTCGCCGCGCACACTCACCCACGGACCCTCCAACAGGTAGTGGAGCTGGTCGAAACTGGTCGTCATGCCCAGTCCCAGGCCGGTGAGTCGGAAACGCTGGGTCGACAGGCGCTCACCCGTGGGCAGGTGCTCCTCGGTGTCGCGCAGGTGAGCGGCGATCTCACGGATCGTCGCCTGGTCCCAGGGATACCTCTCCAGGTAGGTGCGGTTGCGCTGCGCGGTGCGTTCATAGGTGAGTCGGTAGATCTGGTCGATGTCGACCAGACCCGGCAGGCCCCCGGTGACCAGGGAGGTGCTCAGTCCCTCCGGCGCCAGGGAGAGGTAGGCCAGGGTGAGGAAGCCTCCGTAGGACTGGCCGAGGCTGACCCAGGGCCGACCCCCCGTGATCTCCTGGCGCATGACCTCCGCGTCGCGCACGATCTGGTCCTGTCGGAAGAACGCCAGGTGGTCCGCGCGCTCGCGGTCCGTGTCGAAGGCGGACAGGGACTGGGCGTCGATGCGTGTGGACTGACCGGTCCCGCGCTGGTCCAGCATCACCAGGCGGAACTCCTCCAGGGCTCGCCCGTACCAGGACTCCTCCAGGAAGTTGCCCGCACGTGGGCCCCGACCTCCGGGCCCGCCCTGGAGGAAGACCAGGTGGGGCAGGTCCTCACCGCCGGGGCGCACGACCTCCCGGGCGAACACCTCGATGCCCAGGTTGTCCGGGCCGAGGGGGCGCGCATGGTCCCGTGGCACCTCGATTCGGTGTTCGAGGATCGTGCAGGAGTGCTGGGTGTATGTCGCGGTCACAGGCATGTCCCCAGCGTATCGGTGAGCTCTCGGGGCTGTGGGGCGCGAGCCGTGCCCCGACCTGCGGATGGGTGCATCTCGCGTCGCCACCGTCATGGCGCGTCAAGTGCTCCGGGTCGGCGCCGGGGTGTACCGGGGCGTGCCTCGAGAGGGCGGGTAGCGCGCTTCGGGTGGGTGTGCTTTGGGCGAGTGTGCTTCGGTGTGTCACAAACGCCCGCGGGACGGAAGCCCAACGCCCTCGGGGCGTGGAAGGACCACGCTGGTCGCGCCGCACCGGTCCGATCCCCGCCCCATCCCAGTGGCGATCCGGCGCGGCCGAGAAATCGGAGGAGAGCCATGTCCGGTCACCGCACCGCACGAAAGACCCTGTCCCGCATGATCGTGGGCGCCACCGCCCTGGTGGCGGCGATGGGAATGGCAGCGTGCTCGGGTGGTTCCCAGAGCGGCGAGGGAGACCAGAGTGGCGCGGCCTCGGGCGACGCCGGTGCCTATGGGTCGCGCACCGTCCAGCAGATCCAGGACTCCGGAGAGGTCGTCATCGGTGTCTTCTCCGACAAGGCGCCCTTCGGGTACGTCGACTCCTCGGGTGAGTACGCCGGCTACGACGTGGTCTACGCGCACCGCATCGCGGACGACCTGGGTGTCGACGTCAAGTTCGTTCCCGTCGATGCCGCAGCCCGCGCCGAGTACCTCCAGTCCGGCAAGGTCGACATCATCCTCGCCAACTTCACCGTCACCCCCGAGCGCGCCGAGAAGGTCGACTTCGCCAAGCCCTACTTCAAGGTCTCCCTGGGTGTCGTCAGCCCCGACGACGCGCTGATCACCGACGTCTCGCAGCTGGACGGCAAGACTCTCATCGTCACCAAGGGGACCACGGCGGAGACCTACTTCGAGGCCAATCACCCCGAGGTCAACCTGCAGAAGTACGACCAGTACACCGAGGCCTACAACGCGCTGCTCGACGGGCGAGGGGACGCCTTCTCCACGGA
>JBQEKJ010000017.1:0-16857 GCA_052103835.1 Pauljensenia sp. | reverse complement strand
CCGTCCTCGACGGGATGGCCCTGGGAGGTGGACTCGAGCTCGCCCTGTTCTGCGATCACAGAGTGGCGACACGGAGGGCGCGGTTCCTCGGCTTCCCGGAAGCCCATCTGGGGCTCGTCCCAGGTTGGGCAGGTTGCCACCACCTCCCGCGCCTCATCGGGCCCGAGGCAGCCCTGGAGGTGCTGGTCGACAACCCGCTCGCAGGCAACCGCCTCCTCACCGTCGAGGACGCGCTCTCGCTCGGCATCATTGACGACGTCGTCGAGGACATCGCCCAGACGGACACCTTCGTGGGCTCTGTGCTGTCCGGGTGTGCCGCCCCCGCCTCGGGCATCGAGCCATCCAGTGCCTCCGCACGCGATGCCGACTGGGCGCCTGCTGTCTGGGAATCAGCCCTCGAGGCACGGCGGCCAATGGCCGACAGACGTGCCGCGGCGGGAGCATTCGCAGTGGAGCGCATCCTGACGCTCGTGGAGTCCGCCCGCGTCGGGAATCGGGCCACCGCATTCGCACGCGACACCGAGTTCGCCACGGAGGCGAGCATGTCCGCATCATGTCGCCGCAGCCTGTACGCCTTCGACCTGTTGGGCAGGAGGGCCCACGAGCAGGCCTCTCCGGACAGGGACACGGCTCCCGTTGCGCATGCCCTGGCATCCGCTGTCGCGGGGCTGCCACATGACCTGGACGGTGTCGGCCTCGAGGAGGCGGGGACCGTCATTCCCACCCTGGTCCGGGCCGTGAGCTCACTCCTCGACGACGGATGGTCACCGACCCAGGTGGACACCGTTGCTCTGGCGGAGCTGGGCTGGCCCCTCTACTTCGGTGGCGTCATCCCGCTCCTGGACGCGATCGCCGGAACAGGGATCCTGCCTCCGGGCGTCGCCTCCGTCCCTGCGGCGCGGGGTGGGTTCCCGGGCCCACCCCGGTGAGGGGAGGGGGACCCGACGAGGGCGGCCCGATCAGCAGGTCCGGGTCCCTCTCAGTCAGCCGTAGCCCTCCGTGCGGCAGAGCGCACGGAGGCGACCTCATAGAGGGCGATGCCCGTGGCCACGGCGGCGTTGAGGGACTCGACCCGGCCCGAGATCGGGATGGAGACAACCTGGTCGCAGGTCTCGCGCACCAGTCGCGACAGACCCGACCCTTCGGCACCGGTGACCAGGACCAGCGGCTCGGTGGCCAGGGGCAGGTCACGCACCGACACGTCGGAGCCCCCGTCCAGGCCGACCACGAAGAAGCCGGCTGCGCGGCACTCCTGCAGTGCGCGCACCAAGTTGGTCACCCGGGAGACGGGCACACGTGCGGCGGCACCGGCGGACACCTTCCAGGCCGTGGTGGTCACACCTGCGGAGCGTCGCTCGGGGATGACCACGCCATCGGCGCCGAAGGCACCCGCCGAGCGCAGAACGGCACCCAGGTTGTGCGGGTCGGTGACCTGGTCCAAGGCCACCAGCAGTGGCACCCCGAGCTGCTGCTGGGAGGAGACGATGAGTTCCTTGAGGTCGGTGTACTCATACGCGGGCACCTCGATGGCCACACCCTGGTGGACGGCACCGTCGGTGGCGACGTCCAGGTCGCGCCGTGTCACCTCCAGGACGGGGGCACCCTGCCCAGCCGCTGCGCGCACGACCTCCTCGACGCGGTCGTCCCCGATGGAACCCGCCACGAAGACGCGCGCCACAGGCACTCCCGCACGCACGGCCTCGGCGACAGGATTGCGACCCGCAATCAGTTCGTGTCCCACAGGGACCTTGATCGAGGACTTCGCCCTCGCCCGGGCGATCGCCGCTTCGCGTTCCTCCTGTGCCTCGCGGGCGACCTTGCGCTTGTGGGCGACGTGGTAGGTGCGGTCCTCAGCCTTGGGAGTGGGGCCCCTGCCCTCGAGCTTCTTCCGGGAGTGACCACCGGTGCCGACCTTGGGGCCCTTCTTGGACCCGCTCCTGCGCACCGCGCCGCGGCGTCCCTCGTTGCCTGCCATTGCACCCTCCCCGTCCAGCCCTCGCGATCGCGGGAGCAGGAACAGCGTAGCCGGTGCCACCACGGGGAGAGACGTCGGCCGTCCCAGGAGCGCCACAGAACAACGGTCCTCGAGCCGCGAAGGGGTCGAACCGCCTCGAAAGGTGGGGTTCCCACCGAACGGTGGATGCATACCGCTTCGCTTCGCTGGGAAGTCCACCGTTCGACGGACGGGCACATGGTTCCGGACGTGCACACGCTGACCGAGAGGCAGGATTCAGCTGGGCGCCACAGAGGAGTGGAGCACTCGCGCACATGTGGGTGCGCCCAGTCATCTGGTCAGCGGGGCACCCCGGGCGCCACGCTGACAGGGAGGTCATGCTCCGTTCGCCCTCTTGTGTTCCGCTGCAGCACCGTGACGGGCCCGACGGGGCACCGCAGGCCCAACACCCTCAGGCAAGGTGCCAGGTGGCCCCGTCCTTGCCGTCCTCCAGGACCACGCCCGCCGCAGCCAAACGGTCGCGCAGGGCGTCCGCCCTCGTCCAGTCCTTGTCCGCGCGGGCCTGTGCACGCTCCTCCACGACCGCCCCGACCAGGCTGGACAGGGCCTCGTGCTCGGCGCCCGCGCCCTGCCCCAGCACGCTCCCGCGCCACTGCGGGGAAGCCGGATCGAGCCCCAGCACGTCGAGCATGGAACGCACCAGCGTCTGCTCGCGCAGCACCGCCTCCCGGTCACCCGCGGTCAGGGCGGTGTTGCCCAGTCGCAGGTGCTCGTGCGCGACAGCCAGGGCACCTGCGACATTGAGGTCGTCATCCATGGCGGCACTGAATGCCTCGGGCAGCTTCTCAGGGGCTAGGGCCACGTCCTCGACCTCGACCTCGCCGACGGCGTCGATGGAGCGCGCCACGAATCCGGAGAAGCGCTCCCAGGCGGCAGCGGCATCGGGCAGCGTCTCGGGCCCCCACTCGATCGCACTGCGGTGGTGGACCGTGGAGAGCGCCCACCTGAGCACCACCGGCGGGAAGTCACGGGTGAGGGCCTCCACCGAGAGGGTGTTGCCCAACGACTTCGACATCTTCTCGCCCTTGGTGGTCACCCAGGCGTTGTGCACCCACAGGCGCGCGAAACCCCACCCGGCGCCGTGGGACTGTGCCTGTTCGTTCTCGTGGTGGGGGAAGCGCAGGTCGATGCCGCCGCCGTGGATGTCGAAGGTCTCGCCCAGGTAGCGCCGCGACATCGCCGAGCACTCCAGGTGCCAGCCGGGCCGCCCCTGACCCCAGGGCGACTCCCACCGGGCGGTGTCCGGCTCACCCGGTTTGGCCGACTTCCACAGGGCGAAATCGCGGGGGTCCCGCTTGCCGGCCTCGACGGCCGCATCGATCTGGGCGTCATCCTCCGTGGTGCGCATGTCGACCAGGCGCTGACGTGTGAGGGAGCCGTAGTCGGGCTGGGACTTCACGTCGAAGTAGACGTTGCCGTGGCCGTCCTCGTAGGCGTGGTCGCGGTCGAGCAGGCGCTGGACCAGCGCGATCTGGTCGGGGATGTGCGCGGTGGCGCGCGGCTCGAAGGTGGGGGGCAGCACTCCGAGGGTCCGGTAGGCGGCGTCGAACTCCCGCTCGAAGCGCGAGGCCCACGCCCACCACTGCCAGCCGGCCTCCGCGGACTTGGTGAGGATCTTGTCGTCGATGTCGGTGATGTTGCGGATGTAGGTGACATCGGTCCCGCTGCGGCGCAGCCAGCGGATGAGCGCATCGAAGGCGACCGCGGAGCGCAGGTGGCCGACGTGGGGAGCGCCCTGCACCGTCGCACCACACAGGTAGATGCCGACGTGGCCGGGGATGACCGGCTCCAGGAGTTGGAGCCGGGCGGTCTTGGAGTCGTGGAGGTGCAGCGCCATGGCCCCCATCGTAGTGGCGGCACACCTGGCCCTGGTGGCCGCACCGGTGGTGGGACCAGGTGACGTCCGTGCGGTGGGTCCTGCGAGCCGCACCGGGTGCGGGAGACCGCGTACGAGGGGCGGACCGCACGCGCAGGCTCCCACGGCGGCAGGGCCACGCGCACGGACGGATGGCAGGGCTTGCCCGCGCGCGCGGATAGGCTGGTGCCATGGTGATCCCCTTCCGCGTCGGCCAGGCGCTCGACGTCCATGCCTTTGCACCGGTCCGAGAGGACGCCCCCGTCTCCACGATGAAGCTCGCGTGCCTGGAATGGCCCGGGGAACCCGCCCTCGTGGGCCATTCCGACGGGGACGTCGCCGCCCACGCGGTCTGTGACGCCCTGCTCGCCGCGGCCGGTCTGGGTGACATGGGCACCATCTTCGGGACCTCCCGCCCGGAATGGGGTGGGGCGCCCGGCGAGGCCTTCCTCCACGAGGTCGTGCGTCTGCTCGACGAGGCCGGATGGTCCGTGGGCAATGTGACCGTCCAGGTCATCGGGAACCGGCCCCGCATGTCGGGGCGCCTCAGTGAGGCCTCCACCCGGATGGCCGAGGTCATCGGCGCACCGGTGTCCGTATCGGCGACCACCACGGACGGACTGGGGTTCGCAGGCCGCACGGAGGGACTCGCCGCACAGGCCGCGGCCCTGGTGGTGCGCTCCGAGGACGACGACGACAGCTTCTTCTGAGCCGCGTCTCCTGATCCGCGCTCCCACACACGGACCCTGGGCCGCCCAGGTTCTCGCCCACTCCGGCACGGGCACCGGTCACGAGGGCGACGACGTGTGCACTCGAGGCCATTCCGGGGGAACCCAGGCCCTCCGAGACGACGAGTGCACATCCCATCGCCCCTGCCCCGGGACCGGCAGACTCCTGCGGCTTCCGCTCAGCGCAGGCGACCGGCATCCTTGAGCGCGCGGGTGACGAGGGCGGCGACGTCGTAGTCGGTGTGCCCCAGGCCCGGGAGGATCTCAAGCCGGACATCGCTGAAGCCGGCAGCCGAGTACGAATCACGCGCATCGGGCGCGACGTCCATGGGCGACCACTCCTCGGAGTCGACCTCGCCGTCATCCGACCCGACGTACCAGGTCAGGGGCATGGCCCGCAGTGACTGCGAGGGTTCGTCGCGGAGGCCGGAGGTCTCCCCGCCCCCGATCATCACGGCTCCCCCACCACCGGTCCACTCCTGGTCCGCTGCCAGGAGCTCACTCGTGATGAACTCAGCGCCCCCGGAGTAGCCGGTGAACCAGAGATCCGTGGGGTCGGCACCCCAGGAGTTCACCAGCGTGGTCGCCAGGGAACGGAACCAGGTCCCGTTGCCCTCGTAGTCCTTCCACCAGGTGGCGTGCAGCGGGTCCGACCGGTCGGGGGTGTCGGGGACCACGAGCACCATGTTCGCCCGTGCCGCCACCCGCGCGAGGTCCTCCAGCCGTTCGGAGTCCGTGATGGAGGTCGTGGGATGGCCGTTCTGGTCGCCCTCGAACCAGAACATGATCCCCCACGGGCACCCGAAGTCGACCCCGGTCGAGGACACGTGGTAGCTCGACGTCACGCCGCCGGAGTCTGTGAAGGTGTGGTCACCCGCAGCGACGACCGGTAGGAGGACGCTGCTGGCGGGCTCCCGGACGGGATCTCCCCATCCCTGCTCACGCAGGAGGCACCCGGGAGATGTCAGTGCGGACGGGACCTCGGTCGGGAGGACCCCCGTGGAAGAGGTCGCCCCGGAGGACACTCCGGCCGGGGAAGCGGCGGACGCGGCCAGGCCGGGGACGGACGGGGCAGTCGAGGCGGCCAGGGCGATGCCCGGCACGGGCGCGGCGGCCACGGTGACGCTGATGAGCCCGGCCGCACCCACGAGGGCGACCACGGCGCGCAGGAGAGTCCCGCGGACGGGGAGGTGAACGGACGGGGCGTGCATGACGTCACCATTGTGCGCCGCCCGCGCCGCGGTGGCACGGGATGTTCCCGGGTTCACCTCTGGGCGGACGCAGCCCCGCCCTCACCCTCGTAGATGTCGAGGTGGGCGCGGTCCTGGCGGATCGGCAGCACCAGGACCAGTCCGATCGCGAGGATCAGCACGATGCCGAGGATCCCCCAGTGCGTGGGGTCCTGTCCCTCGGGGGTCAGGTGGCGCCCGATGCGGATCGACAGGCCGTACATGAGGGGGGAGAGGAAGGAGACGGCCCGCCCGGTGGTGGCATAGAGGCCGAAGACCTCACCCTCCCGCCCCTCGGGGATGACACGGCCGAGGAAGGAACGTGAGGCCGACTGGGCGGGACCGACGAAGACACACAGCAGCAGGCCGAGCACCCAGAAGACGGGCTTGCCCAGGGAGTGGAGGAGGAACACTCCGGTCCCGGAGAGCACCATGACCACCAGAGAGAGCACGATGACCCGCTTGGGTCCGAAGCGGTCGTCCAGCGTGCCGAATCCGATGGTCGCCAGGCCGGCGACGATGTTCGCCGCGATCGCGAAGAGGATGACCTCCGAGGCACTGAACCCGAAGACGGTGCCTGCCAGGATCGCCCCGAAGGTGAAGACCCCGGCCAAACCGTCGCGGAACACGGCCGAGGCGATGAGGAAGGACAGGGTGTGGGGCGCGTTCCTGGCCAGTGAGACGACCGTGCCCCACAGACGGCGATAGGAGTCCCAGATGGGTTCTCGTCCGTCATCGACCCCGCTGCGGTGGCGCGGGCGGGGCGGGTTGAGGATGACAGGGGTGGCGAAGACCGCGAACCAGGCCGCGGCGAAGAGCATCGAGACGCGGATGTTCATCCCGTTGTCATGGGTGACCCCGAAGAGTCCGATCTCAGGGTTGATGAACGCCACGAAGAGGAACAGGAGCAACACGATGCCCCCGACGTATCCCATGCCCCAACCCAGGCCGGAGATGCGACCCATCGTCGAGCGGTTCGAGATGTGGTTGAGCATCGCGTTGTAGTTGACGGAGGCGAACTCGAAGAAGACGTTGCCCAGTCCCAGCAGGGCGATGCCCAGCCACAGGCCCTTCACACCGCCCAGCGGTCCCTGCGGTGCCACGAAGAACATCAGTGCCATGCACACGACCACGGCGGCGGTGAACCAGCCCAGCCACACCCCGCCACGCCCGCGCCGGTCCGCCCGCTGACCCGTGACCGGTGCGAGCAGGGCGATGAGGACACCCGCAATGGTGAGGCCCAGGGAGAGGTGCTCACTCGAGGTGACCTTGTCGGCGAAGGCACCCGAGGTGAGGTAGACGGAGAAGACGAACGTGGTCGCGACCGCGTTGAAGGAGGCACTCCCCCAGTCCCAGAACGCCCAACCGATGACCGTCGGGGACATGATCCGCTTGGAGGGAACGAGGTCACCCGGGGACGAGGGCGGGGGTGCGCTGGCGGGTCCGTGGACGTCCGGGTGGGACATGTCGGTTCGCTTCCTGTGCGACCGTCGCCGCATCTGCGCGCGACGGCTCATCGAGAGGCGGGAGTCCGCCCATGGGAAAGCTAGCACGGGCACTCCCGCGAGGAAGGCGGTTGCGGCCGGGGGCGCCGGGTCCGGGGGCGCCGGCGGCCCGCGTGCCGCGGGGCCGGAGTGGGAGCGCCCGATCCCCACGCCGACAAGCCACCGGGCGACGAGCCACGCCGGCAGGTGAAGTGATCAGGCGGGCAGCTGGGAGACGAGGAGCTCGGCCAGGAGCAGGTCGGTGCGCGTGGTGACCTTGAGGGCCAGGGCATCGCCGCGAACCATGTCGACGGGCAGGCCCAGCGCCTCGACCAGGGCGGCATCGTCCGTCGCTGCGGTGGCCTCCGAGGCGGCTCGGCCCCGGCCGTGTTCGTGGGCACGCAGCAGCACGGACCACTGGAAGCCCTGCGGTGTCTGGACGGCCCACAGGTGGGAGCGGTCCGGGGTCGCCACCACCCGGTGCACTTGGGGGGTTGCGTCGACGTCACCCGCGGTCCGGGGGAACGACGCCGCGGGAGCGACCTCCTTGAGCGTGTCGGTGACCGGCAGTCCCGGCACCACTGCCACGCTGCCGTGCTCGATGGCCGTCACGACCCGGACCATGACACCGGGGGGCGTGAGACAGCGCGCGGCATCATGGACGAGGACGGGGGTGTCACCTCCCAGGTCGACCTCCGCCAGCGATGCGGCCCCGGGTAGCGCGTCCAGTCCGGCAGCCACGGACGCCTGCCGGGATGCACCCCCGGCGACGAGGACGACCGGCACGTGCGGCGCGGTGGGAACGCAGCCGGGCAGGACGGCCCGGAAGCCCTCCAGTTCGTGCTCCGGTGCGGTGACGACGAGGGCCGCCACGCCTGCGTCGGCCAGACCTTCGGCCGCGCGTTCCAGCAGCGTCCTCCCGGCCAGCGACACCAGAGCCTTGGGGCCCTCACAACCCAGCCGGTTCCCCGTACCGGCCGCAGTCAGGACGGCGAGTGCGACCACCGGGTCACTCGACCACGGCCGCGGTCTCCTGCTCCGCGGCTTCCTCGCCCTCGGCGAGGATCGTGTCGAGACGCTCCGAGGCGCGCTCCTTGTCGATGTGGCGGGCGAGCGCGAGCTCGGAGGTGAGGATCTGGCGGGCCTTGGTGAGCATCCGCTTCTCCCCGGTGGAGAGCTTCTTGTGTGCGTCGCGGCGCGTCAGGTCGCGCACGACCTCTGAGACCTTGACGATGTCGCCGGTGGCGATCTTCTCCTGGTTGGCCTTGAAGCGGCGTGACCAGTTGGTGGGCTCCTCGACGTAGGGGGCGCGCAGGACGGAGATGACCTCCTCGAGGCCGTCCTCGTCGACGACGTCGCGCACACCCACCAGGTCGACGTTCTCGGCGGGGACCTGGATGGTCAGGTCACCCTGTGTGACGCGCAGCGTCAGGTAGGTCTTCTCCTCACCACGGATCACACGCTGGGCGATGTCCTCGATCGTGGCGGCCCCATGATGGGGGTACACGACCGTCTGGCCGATGGTGAAAGTCATGTGATGATGCTCCCTGCGACTCGAGGCGACGCAGGCCATTCTACCAGCAGGCGCGTCGAGTGGCCCGGCGCGGCCTCCCGGGCGTAGGCTCCGCGCCCCTGATCAGGTGCGCGACCACCTGTGGCGACTGCCCTCAGGACACCAGTTTGTACCCCAGCCCCCGCACCGTCACCAGACGTACCGGGTGGGAGGGATCGGGCTCGATCTTGGCCCGCAACCTCTTGACGTGGACGTCCAGGGTCTTGGTCTCCCCGACGTAGTCGATCCCCCACACGCGGTCCATGAGCTGGGAACGGGTCAGCACCCGGTCGGGGTTGCGCGCGAGGTACTCCAGCAGTTCGAACTCCCTCAACGGCAGCGTCACCTGTCGACCGTCGACGGCCACCTCGTGGCGCTCGACCCACAGCTGGATGGCACCAACCTCCAGGAGGTCCTCGTCCTCCACATGGGGGGAGGACGAGCGGCGCCGCAGCACCGCCCGCACCCGGGCGAGCAGCTCACGGTAGCTGTAGGGCTTGGTCACGTAGTCATCCGCGCCGATCTCCAGGCCCACGACACGATCGACCACGTCATCCTTGGCGGTCAGCATGATGACAGGGACGTCGGAGGTCTGGCGCAGGCGTCGACAGACCTCCGTACCCGGCAGGCCAGGGAGCATGAGGTCCAGGAGCACCAGGTCGAAGTCCCCGGACTCGGCCATGGCCAGCCCGATCTCGCCGTCGGCACACTCCCCCACCTTGTAGCCGTCGCGCCTCAGATTGAAGGCGAGGGGCTCACGGTAGGAGTCCTCGTCCTCGACCACCAGGATCGCGCTCATGGCATCCACTCCCTGCTCGGGGCGTCCCCGTCCGGGGACGCCGTTCCATCGTCAGTCCCATCGGCGCGTGTCGGGACGACGCCGCCCTCGCCCTCGTCCACGCCCTCCCGGGTGCCGTCCTCGGAGCCCAGCTCCTCGCCCTCGTCGCCGTCCCCGACCGTGCCCGGAGCGCTGCCCGTGGCCAGGGGGAGGACGAGCGTGAAGGTGGATCCCCGTCCGGGACGCGACCACACCGTGACCGTGCCCCCGTGGTCGGCAGCGACGTGCTTGACGATGGAGAGACCCAGACCTGTCCCCCCGGTGTTGCGCGACCGGGCGGGGTCCACGCGGTAGAAGCGCTCGAAGATGCGCGCCTGGTCCTCCTCGGAGATCCCCACGCCCGAGTCCACCACCGACACGGAGACCAGGTCATCGTGGACCTCGACGCCCACGCTCACCCGGCCCCCACGCGTGGAGTAGCGCACGGCATTGTCCAAGAGGTTGCGCACGGCGGTGACCAGCATGTCGCGATCGCCCCACACCTGCGCCCCCGAGGCGACCACGGGCCCCGCCAGCTCGACACCATTGGCCTCAGCAATGGTCTCCTGACGCACGATGGCGGCACTGACCACGTCGTCGACGTCGAGGAGTGCGGCGGCGTCCAACGCATCGGGCTCCTGGAGGCGTGAGAGGTCGATGATGTCCTGGACCAGGGCCGAGAGCCGTTGCGCCTCACGCTGCAGTCGCGGGGCGAAGTGGGCGACGGCCTCCTCGTCGGCAGGGTTGTCGGCGATGGTCTCCGCGAGGAGCTGGATGGCGCCCACCGGGGTCTTGAGCTCATGGGAGACGTTCGCGGTGAAGTCACGCCGGGTGGCTTCCATGCGGCGCTGGAGGGTGAGGTCCTCGGCCAGGACCAGCACGCGTCCGGCGGGCAGGGCGGCCGCGCGGACCTCGAAGTCGAGCATCGTGGAGTTGGGGAGTGAGGAGCGTGGCACCTGCATCTTCTCCGTGAGTGCGAGGCCACCCCGACGCACGCGGTGGACCAGGTCGACCACCGCCGCGTGCCCCAGTTCGTCACCGCGGACCAGCCCCTTGGAGTAGGCGGCGGCTCCGGCCCGCACGATCGCGTCATCGGCCTCCACGACGATGGCGATGCCTGGCAGGGCCGTGAGGATGGAGAGGACCTCGCCCGAGAGCCCCTCGTGCGTTCCCTCGACGGTCTCCTCACTGCGCTGCTGGCGTTCCGAGAAGAAGAACGCGCCAATCCCGACCACCCCGACGAGCAGGCCCAGGGCGGCCACGATGACCAGGGTGAGAACTTCCGGCACGTCGCCCACAGTAGCGGCTCACGAGGACGCCCCCCACCCCGCCCGCACACCCGGAGACGCAGTGGGGGCGGAGCGTCACCATCGGTTCACCGGCCGTTCACCCCTCGGGGGGAGGACGGCTGCCCGACAATGGTGTGATGTGGTCCGGAACCCCGCGTCCGTGCGGGGTCGAAGCGAAAGAGGCTGTACCCGTGCGTGAACTCTACCGTCAGGACCTCGCCCAGCTCGGCGAGGAGCTCGAACACATGAGCCGCAACGTGACTCGGGCGATCGAGCGGGCCACCAAGGCACTGCGCGAGGGCGACCTGACGATGGCCGAGCAGACCATCGATGCCGATGAGCGCCTGGACGATGCCGCGCGCAACATCGACGAGATGTGTGTGTCCCTGCTGGCCCTGCAGGCACCCGTCGCCTCGGACCTGCGTCTGATCCTCGCGGGGCTGCGCCTGTCCCAGACCCTGGAGCGCCAGGGTGACCTGGCCCGTCACATCGCCCTCATCGCACGCTCGACGTATCCCAACCATTCCATCTGCGAGCTCGCGGCCCCCCAGATCAACCGCATGGGCGAGGCCGCGCTCAACATGGCGAGGATGACCCAGGAACTCGTCGCCACACAGGACCTCGCCCTGGCGTCCCGCATCCAGGACGAGGATGACGTCCTCGACGACCTCCAGGTCGAGGTGCGCCGCATGATCGCCGACGAGGCGAACGACTTCACCCGCATGCAGATCATCGACCTGACCCTGGCGGCACGCTTCCTGGAGCGCTTCGGAGACCACACCGTCTCCGTGGCCCGCCGGGTCGCCTACATCGTCGAGGGAACCGCCGCCACCGAGGAGGGCATCACCGGTCGCCTCTGAGCACCCGCCAACCCCGTTCGGCCGAGGCAATGCGCGGTGCGGACGGGGAAGCGCCCCCGGACCATCGAGGTCCGGGGGCGCCCCTGTCCACGGATGCCGGTGCGCGGGGTCAGTGGCCCTGCCTCACCGGCCCAGGTCACTTGCCCTGGTTGGCGACGGCCGCGATCTTGGCCTCCGCGTCCGGATCCAGGTAGGTGCCGCCCTTCTTGACGGGCTCGAGGGTCTCCTCGTCGAGCTCGTAGACCAGCGGGATGCCCGTGGGGATGTTCAGCCCGGAGATGTCGTCGTCGGAGATGTGGTCGAGGTGCTTGACGATGGCGCGCAGGGAGTTGCCGTGGGCGGCGACCATGACGGTCTTGCCGGAGCGGATCTCGGGGACGATGGCCTCCTCCCAGTAGGGCAGCAGGCGCTCGAGGACGTCCTTGAGGCACTCGGTGCGGGGGATCGGCTCGCCGGCGTAGCGCACGTCGGTGTCCTGCGAGAACTCGGAGCCGAGCTCGATCGCGGGCGGCGGGACGTCGTAGGAACGACGCCACTGCATGAACTGCTCCTCGCCGTACTCCTCGCGGATCTCCTTCTTGTTCTTGCCCTGCAGGGCACCGTAGTGGCGCTCGTTGAGGCGCCAGTTGCGCTGGACGGGGATCCAGTGGCGGTCGGCAGCGTCCAGGGACAGGTTCGCGGTCATGATCGCGCGACGCAGCAGCGACGTGAACAGGAGGTCGGGCAGGACCCCGGCCTCCTTGAGCAGCTCGCCACCGTGGACGGCCTCGGCGCGGCCCTTCTCGGACAGCGGCACGTCGACCCAGCCGGTGAACAGGTTCTTCGCATTCCATTCGCTCTCGCCGTGGCGGAGGAGCACCAATGTGTAGGTCATGCGCCCATTGTCACATCACGGGCGCCCACCTGTCATGGGACCACCCCCGGGACCTCGAGGTCCCGGGGGTGGTCGCGGCCGAGCCGGTTGGGCTCAGGCGTTCTCGGCGTGGTACTTCTCGACGATGGGAGCAGGAATGCGCCCGCGGTCGGAGACCTCGATCCCCTTCTTCTGTGCCCAGACGCGGATCTGTGCTGCCTCGGAGGGAGCACCGGAGGAGGCGCGGCGACGTCGCGTGGCGGTGGCTCGACCACCGACACGACGCGCGTGGGACTCCCACTTCGCGAAATCCTCGAGCAGTTCGGTTGCGTGCTCCTCATTCAGATCGATCTCGAAGGAGACACCATTCACGGAGAATGAAATCGTCCGGTCCGCACTCGAGCCATCAATGTCATCCACCAGGATGACCTCGGTCTTCTTCATGTTCCACTCCCGTCGTCACACAATGAATGCACTGTCGGAACAGAACAGTATCAGCGGCGATCGGGAATGTCATCAGGAATGTGCCGGACAGCAATATGCGTGCGCGCACGGTTGGCACACAGAACACTCACAGGTCGCGGAGATGTCCGGGTTCCGGCGTTCCCGTATTGATTGATGAAAGCGAACGGGAATGGGAGAGATATGGAACACAAGTCTCAGTTGCTCTCCTCTTCCCCGCCCCTGACGTGCGGAACCAGGGTCCATTCAGGGCTCTCCCCGATGTTGCCCAAGCCCTCCGGGGTGCCATCGTGGAGGACACGGGGCAGGCATCACCGCACTCGATCTGGCATCCGCACCGAACAGACCACCGCATCAGTCCACCATCCGGGGGGAACACATCCATGGAGTTCATCGACCTCATCGGCTCGATGGGCCCCTGGCTCCTCGAATGGACCGGATCGGCAGTGACCTCACAGTGGTCATTGCTGGCGCTGGCAATACTGTGCTGGGGCGACGGCTTCTTCCCGCCCCTGCCCGCAGGAACTCTCGTCTCCGCTCTCGGCGCTGCCTCGATCTCGTCGAGAAGCCCTCTGCGCCTGATGGGGACAATTGCAGTCGCGTCCACTTTCGCTCTTGCCGGGGACATGACAATGGTGTCAATTGGTCGAAGGATTCCGCATGACGGTGAATCTCGCTTCTCCCGACTCGCCCGCACCATCGGCTCGCATGCTGAACAGCATTGGACGCTGCTCCTGTCGACCTCTCGCTTCATTCCCGTCCTCAGGGTCGCCGTGTTCCTCGCAGCAGGATCACAGCGCATCCCGCGACGGCGCATCCTGCTGCTCGATGGAATCGCGGCGACCACCTGGGGCTGCGTGTACGCACTGGCCGGTGGACTGGGGGGCACCCTGGCCAGCCATCCCGTGGTCGGAATGCTGATCGGGATCCTCATCGGTGGCCTCGCGGGCACTCTCGTGGGCCTCGTCGCCCAGCGTCTCCAACTCTCCCATGCCAACCTCGTCACTGATGTGCCCACAACCCCTTCCTCCCCCTCGACATGTAGTTGAAATCTGTAATACTTCTGGCAGCTGCCGCGACCCGTCGGCACCATGACCGGACACACCGGAGGACAGCCACATGCAGTTCGGCATCTTCACAGTCAGCGACGAGACCACCGACCCGACCACCGGGCACACCCCGGACGATGCCGAGCGGATCGCCGCCACCCTGACGATCGCCCAACATGCGGAGGAGGTGGGCCTGGACGTGTTCGCGCTGGGCGAACACCACAACCCGCCCTTCTTCAGCTCCTCCCCGACCACCACGCTGGCCGCCATCGCCCAGCGGACCTCGACCCTGCTGCTGTCGACCTCGACCACGCTCATCACCACCAACGATCCGGTGAAGATCGCCGAGGACTACGCCATGCTCCAGTACATGTCGGGTGGGCGCATCGACCTCATGATGGGGCGCGGAAACACCGGTCCGGTCTACCCCTGGTTCGGCAAGGACATCCGCGAGGGCATCCCCCTGGCCGTCGAGAACTACGCACTGCTGCGTCGCCTCTGGGACGAGGAGGTCGTGACCTGGGAGGGCCGCCACCGCACCCCCCTGCGCGGCTTCACCTCCACGCCACGCCCTCTGGACGGCATCGCCCCCTTCGTCTGGCACGGGTCCATCCGGTCCCCCGAGATCGCCGAGCAGGCCGCCTACTACGGCGACGGATTCTTCCACAACCACATCTTCTGGCCCTCCGAGCACACCCGCCGCATGGTCGCCCTCTACCGCCAGAGATTCGAGCACCACGGACACGGACCCGCGAAGAAGGCGATCGTCGGGCTGGGCGGCCAGGTCTTCATGCGTCACCGCTCCCAGGACGCGGTGGCGGAGTTCCGTCCCTACTTCGACAACGCCCCTGTCTACGGACACGGCCCCTCGCTCGAGGAGTTCACCGAGATGACCCCGCTGACCGTGGGCTCACCCCAACAGGTCATCGACCGCACGCTGGGCTTCCGGGACCACGTCGGGGACTACCAGCGTCAGCTCTTCCTCATGGACCACGCGGGCCTCCCCCTCAGGACCGTCCTGGAGCAGCTCGACCTGCTCGGCGACGAGGTCGTGCCCGTCCTGCGCAGGGAGTTCGAGGCCATGCGCGACCCGGAGGTCCCCTCGGACCCACCGACCCACCAGTCCCTCCTGCAGGCGCGCGAGGGCGTCGGCGCCACCAGCCTCATCACCACCGAGCTCGCGCGGGCCGCTGAGGTGCGCGAGGAGGTCCGTCTCGCTCGCGGCGTCCCGGACGAGGGCGGGCACGCGGGCGGCCCCGGCAGCGCGGCGCCGACGGACAGTGTCGGCACCCGGGTCGCCCCGGAATCCCAGGACTCGGTGACCGGCACATCCTTCTATCCCAGCGCACCCAGCGACGAGGACGCCGTCGAGGGTGCGGACACCCTCATCGAGGCGGCGGAGCGACGATGAGCGATCGCACTCCCGTGACGGTCGCGGTGGTCAATGCGGGTCTCTCGGATGCCTCCTCCACGGCCCGACTCGGACATGCGGTGGTGGAGGCCCTCCAGGAGGTCGCAGCACGTCGTGGGGCCACCGTGGACACCCGCGTGGTCGACCTGCGCCCCCTGTCGCGCGGCATCGCTGACGCACTCACCCTGGGCTTCGCCCCGCCCGAGGTCCAGGAGGCGCTGGACACGGTGACGGGAGCGGACGCCCTGGTCGCACTGACGCCGGTCTACCGGGCCTCCTACTCGGGCCTGTTCAAGTCCTTCTTCGACGTCCTCGACGAGGACGCCCTGCATGGCACACCCGTCCTGCTCGGGGCCACGGGCGGGACGCCGCGTCACGCCCTCGTCACCGAGACGGCGATGCGCCCCCTCTTCACCTACCTCCACGCCCCCGCGGTCATGACCGCCCTGTACTCCGCGACGGAGGACTGGGGCGCCCACGCCTCCGACTCCGACGGGCGGGGCGGGGCATTCCTCGGGCCAAGGATCCGCCGGGGCGTCGAAGAACTCCTGGATGCGCTGCGCACCGACACCGCATCAGGTCCGGGAGAACCCGACACCCGTGGGGACCGGACGGACACGGGGTCCCGCCCGGACGCCGCCGAGGACTTCCCCGGGTTCGTGGACTTCGAGACGCTCCTGCACCGCGGGGGTCGTCCATGAGTCGTGGAACCGCGGCCCGGGCCCGTGCCTGGGAGGTGTTCTTCACGACCACCTCACGACTGTCCGACCGACTCGAACGCGGACTCAAGGAGCACTGCTCCCTGAGCCTTCCCGAGTACAACGTCCTCCTGCAGCTCTCACGCGCCGGCGAGGGAGGGATCCGGCCGTCGACACTCGCCCACGAGGTCGTCTTCAGTCCCTCCCGCCTGACCCACACCCTCAAGCGACTGGCTGGACGTGGACTCCTGGAGAGGCGCTCCTGCGACACGGATGGTCGCGGCGGGCAGGTCCACCTCACACCCGAGGGCCGCGCCACCTTCGACCACGCGGCCCTGGTGCACCGCGATCTCGTGCGCCAACTGGTACTCGACGGCCTCGAGCCCGGCGAGGACGAGGTCCTCGAACGTGTCTTCTCCCGTATCGCACAGCGGCTGGACGCGGAGTCCTGAGAACCCGGAACGGGGCCGCCCCCCCGGGGCGGGGCCCGTGCCCCCCCAGCGGCGCGCGGATACGGACCATCCCCGCACTTGCAGCACGGCCCCCGGGGGCCGTG
>JBQEKJ010000016.1:14207-16876 GCA_052103835.1 Pauljensenia sp. | reverse complement strand
ATCGAGTGACGATCTCCGCAGCCCGGGAGGGCTTTTCCGGGCCTGGGAGGGCCCTGAGATCGTCACCCAGTGCAGTCGAGGTGCGGTCCGCGAGGTGCGGCCGGACGCGCCCCCGCTGCGGGTGTCAGCCGTCGCACCGGCCCCGCTGCGAGTGTCAGCGGTCGCACCGGCCCCCGGTTTCACAGCCGGGTCACAGCCACCTCCGGGCTGTCCACCACGGAGTCTCCCTAGCGTGCTGTCCCAGCAGGTCGGACGGCATCTAGGAGAAGAATGTTCGAGTACATCCGCCGGGGGATCACCCGGCGCAAGCGCCAGACGGCGATCATCAGCATCGGCATGGCGCTGGCCGTCGCGGCAGTCATGGTCATCTCGGCCGCCTCCGGAGGCATCGCTGCGGCACAGAACTCCGTGCTCCAGGCCGTCTACGGGGTCGGCACCGACCTCACCATCACCTCGTCCCCCTCACGGGGCGAGGGCGCGCAGAGCGGGGAGTCCCAGAGTGGTGGCCGGGTCGAGTTCGGGCCCGATGCCGGCCAGACCGGCGACGACGGGAACACCGACATCTCCTCCACCCAGGTGAGCGTCTCGCGGGGTGTGGAGACCATGGAGTCCAGCGTGCTCGACACCGTCACGGCGACCACGGGAGTGGCGGCCGCGACGGGCACGCTCTCACTGACCCAGATGGACTTCTCCGGTTCCATCCAGCAGCAGGAATCCTCCGGCTCCACCGACACCGGGACCCAGGACCAGCAGGGCCAGCCCGGCGGCGGTCAGGGAGATCCCGGTCAGGGCGGTGGCGGGGGCGGTGGCGGCTTCGGGGGAGGATCCTTCGACCTCGCCCAGACGACCATCATGGGCATCGACCCGAGTGCCACCGAGGTCGGCCCCATGAGTGACATGTCGGTGTCCAGCGGAGCGCTCCTCACCAGCGACGACGAGGCCGCGGCCGTCATCTCGGCCACCTACGCCTCCGACAACTCCCTGGCCGTGGGCGACACCGTGACCCTCGGCTCCGACACCACGGCCACGGTCGTGGGCATCCTGTCGGAGGAGTCCTCCCAGAGCTCTTCCGACATCTACCTTCCCCTCTCACTCGCCCAGACCCTGGCCGACGAGGACGGCGCCCTCACGACGATCTACGTCAAGGCCTCCAGTGCCGACGACGTGGACTCCCTGGCCGAATCCCTGGGCACCGCCCTGCCGGACCTGACCGTCTCCACCCAGTCCGACCTGGCCAGCACGGTCTCGGGGTCCCTCTCCTCGGCTGCGTCCTGGATCAGTGGGTTCGGGAAGTGGCTGACGATCGGCATCCTGGCCCTCGCCTTCCTCCTGGCCAGCCTCTTCACGATCTCCTCCGTCACACGCAGGACCCGGGAGTTGGGCACCCTGAAGGCCATCGGATGGTCGAACTCCAGGGTGCTCGGCAATGTGGTCGCGGAGACCCTCGTCCAGACCGTCATCGGCGGCATCGTCGGACTGGTGATCGGTCTGGCGGCGGTGGCCGGGATCAACGCCGCGGGGATCACCCTGGGCGGGTCCGCGGGCGCATCGGCAGGCGGGCCCGGGACCTCGCAGCAGGCGGCCCCTGGTGGCAGTACTGACGGCGACACCTCCGGGACCGACGGTTCGACCGGGGGCGGCGCCCCCGGCGGTGGTGTCCCTGACGGTGGCGGACAGCCGGGAGCGATGACGACGGCCTCGACATCGAGCACGACGACCACCCTGGAGCTGGAGCCCTCGCTCGCAGCCGTGGGCCTCGGTGTGGGGGTCAGCCTCCTCGGGGGCGTGGTGGCCGGCGGCGCCGGAGCGATCAAGGTGAGCAGGCTCCGCCCCGCGGCGGCCCTGCGGAGCGTGGACTGAGGAGAGACGACATGTACCAACTGACGAATGTCACCAAGACCTATCGGACCTCCCGAACGGTGACCGCCCTGGGTGGCGTGTCACTCGAGGTCCCCGACGGCCAGTTCCTGGCCATCCGCGGCAACACGGGGGGCGGGAAGTCGACCCTGCTCCAGATGCTCGGGGGCCTGGACCGACCCGACTCCGGCACCGTCGAGTTCGACGGGGTGGACATCGCCCACATGTCGGAGTCGGCGCTGACGAAGTTCCGCGCCAAGGACCTGGGCATCGTGTTCCAGGGGTTCAACCTCGTGAACACCCTCACCGCGTGTGAGAACGTCGAGGCGGGGCTGGTGCCCCTGCGCGTGGCCGGTGCCGAGCGCCGGGGCCGTGCCATGGAGGCCCTGGCAGAGGTCGGGCTGGGAGGACGGGAGGACCACCTCCCCGGAGAGCTCTCGGGTGGCCAGCAGCAGCGTGTCGCCATTGCGCGTGCGCTGGTCAAGCAGCCCCGGGTGATCCTGGCCGATGAGCCGACCGGCAACCTGGACGAGCAGATGCGTGACGAGGTCATGGACCTGCTGGAACAGCACTGGAAGCGTCTGGGCTTCACGATGGTCGTCGTCACACATGACTCGTCGGTGGCCAAGCGGGCCCAGCGTCGAATCACCATGACATCGGGCCACCTGTCCTGACGCGGACCGTGACGACTGTGGGCCCCTCCCGATCGCGGGAGGGGCCCACAGTCGTCATGGGGAAGTCCGCTGGCTGCTTGCCGGACGCGCGGGCGCTGGTGGCTCCCCGGTCCCGGTGGCTCCCCGGTCCCGGTGGCT
>JBQEKJ010000016.1:0-14197 GCA_052103835.1 Pauljensenia sp. | reverse complement strand
AGCGCCCTCGCTGTCGAGGAAGGAGACCGAGATCCCGGCGGCTGCGCGCCCCTGTCGTCCGGCCCGTGTCCACGGCCCACCCATCCCCGCGCTGCCCGTCACCCCTCCTCAGAGTGGGTCGACCTCCGTCGCAGGACCGGTCTCCGCAGGTCCCGTCACCCGATAGGGTGGGGGACGTGACGGAGTCAATCAAAGTGTCAGAACGTCAGTACGATGCCGGGACGCCCTCGTCCGCTGCAGATGCGCGGACGCCGGCGACAGCGACAGTGACGGAGCGAACGCCGCTGGAACGGGCAGCGCAGGCGGTCCAGGACATCGCATCCCCGACCGCGCAGCCCCCCGCGGTCGTCCTGGTGAACCTGGGGACCCCTGAGGCCCCGACCGCGCGCGCGGTGCGACCCTTCCTGCGGGAGTTCCTCTCCGACCGTCGCGTCATCGAGACCCACCCCCTCCTGTGGCGACCCATCCTGGAGGGCATCATCCTGCGGGTGCGCCCGCGCGACTCCGCGCGCAAGTACGCCTCGATCTGGATGCCCGAGGGTTCGCCCCTCATGCACTGGACCTCGCGCCAGGCCTCCGACCTCCAGGACACACTGGGCGAGGGGGCACGCGTGCGCGTCGCCATGCGCTATGGCAGGCCCGCCCTGCGCGATGTGCTCACCGATCTGTACGACCAGGGGGTGCGCCGTGTCCTGGTGCTGCCCGCCTACCCCCAGTACGCCGCCTCCTCCGCCGGGACCGTCATCGACGAGGCCGCCCGCTGGACGCTGCAGGCCCGCGACCAGCTGGAGGTGCGCACGGTGCGTTCCTTCCCCGGCGCGCCCGTCTACATCGAGGCACTCGCCGAGGCCCTGGAGGGGCACTGGGCCGAGCACGGTCGCCCCGACTTTGAGGGAGGGGACCGCCTGGTCACCAGCTTCCACTCCATCCCCCAGGCCATGCACGAGGCCGGGGACCCCTACCGGTCCGAGTGTGAGACCACCGCCCGTCTCCTGCGCCAGCGCCTCGGCATCGACGAGGGCGCCCTGCTGGTCCGGTTCCAGTCCGTCTTCGGCCCCGCCCAGTGGATCGGGCCGGCCACCATCGACACCATGGGTGAACTGGGACGCGGGGGGACCCGGCGGGTGGACGTCATCTGCCCGGGTTTCATGGCGGACTGCCTGGAGACCCTGGAGGAGATCGACATCCTCAACCGCGAGACCTTCCTGGAGGCGGGCGGGCAGGAGTACCACTACGTGCCCTGGGCCAATGACTCCGCCGGATGCGTGGCGACCCTGGAAGACCAGGCACGCCGCGGGCTGGCCGGCTGGATCTCCTGACCCGGGTGTCTCCTGACCTGGGTGTCTCCTGACCCGGGCGGCGCCCGGTCCGGGGGTCGACGAGGGGTATCCCCTGCACCTGCCCACCCGGACCTGGGACCCCGTCCTGTCACGAAGTCCCGCCAGGCAGTCACCGGTGGGCACCACTCCCGCCCACGCCTAGCGTGGGCCGACATGACCACTCGCACACGCAGCCTCGCCGCCACCCTGTCCGCCCTCGTGCTCACCGCCGCCGCACTGACGGCCTGCTCCGGGTCCCCGGCCGAGTCGGGGGACCAGTCCGGATCTGCGGGGGCCAGCTCCCAGTCAGCGGGTGCCGATGCCTTGGCAGACCTGAGGGCCTCCGGTGTCCTGCGTGTGGGCACCGAGGGCACGTACTCGCCCTTCACCTACCACGACACCTCATCGGGTGACCTCACCGGCTACGACGTGGAGGTGGTGACGGCCGTTGCGGGGAAGCTCGGCGTCACCCCGGAGTTCTCCGAGGTCAAGTGGGACGCAATCTTCGCCGGCCTGGAGGCCGGGCGCTACGACATCATCGCCAACGAGGTCACCGTCAATGACGAGCGCACCGCCAAGTACGACCTCTCCGAGCCCTATTCGGTGTCCATCCCCGTGGCGGTCGTGCGCTCCGAGGACTCCTCCGTCACCTCCCTGGAGGACGTGACGGGGAAGACCTCCGCCCAGTCGGCCACCTCCAACTGGGCCGAGCTGGCCACGGACTCCGGGGCGACCGTCGTGCCGGTGGACGGGTTCACCGAGGCGGTGTCGGCCCTGAAGGACGGGCGCGTGGACCTCACCTTCAACGACAACCTCGCCGTGCTGGGATACCTCGCCCAGACCTCGGACTCCTCGGTCAAGGTCGCCTTCGAGCTGCCCGACCAGGCGGTCTCCCAGGCCTTCGCGCTGCGCAAGGACTCCGGACTGCTGGATGCGATCAACGGGGCGCTCGACGAGCTGCGCGCCGACGGCACCCTCGCCTCCCTGGGTGAGAAGTACTTCGGCACGGACATCTCCTCCGCCCAGGGGAAGTGAGCCCTGCTCGTGGATGACTCCACCCGGCAGCTGCTGCTGGATTCGCTGCTGCCACTGGCGCGTGGCGCGTTGAGCGGGACGATCCCCCTGACCCTGATCTCCTTCGCCATCGGGATCGTCCTGGCGCTGGGGGTGGCCCTGGCGCGCATCTCGCACAGCGTGGTCCTGCGTGGTGCGGCGCGCGTGTTCATCTCGGTGATCCGAGGGACGCCCCTGCTGGTGCAACTCTTCATCATCTTCTACGCGCTGCCCAGCCTGGGGCTGGTCATCGACCCGTTCCCCTCCGCCGTCATCGCATTCTCCCTCAACGTCGCCGGCTACGCCGCGGAGGCGATCCGCGCCGCCATCCTCTCCGTGCCGCGCGGCCAGTGGGAGGCGGCGCAGACCATCGGGCTCTCCCGGTCCGCGACGCTGAGCCGCGTGATCCTGCCCCAGGCTGCCCGCGTGGCGGTGCCGCCGCTGTCCAACACCTTCATCTCCCTGGTGAAGGACACCTCGCTGGCGTCCTCGATCATGGTGGTGGAACTGCTGCGGCAGGCACAGAACATCGCGGCGCCGACATATGAGTTCCTCGCCCTGTACTCCCTGGCCGCGGTGTACTACTGGGTGATCTGCACCGTCCTGTCCACCATCCAGCAGCGCCTCGAGCACCGCCTCGAGCGCGGCATCGCCTGACCCGGGAGGAGAGCGACCATGCCATTGCTCAGCGTCTCGGACCTGCACAAGTCCTTCGGTGAGAAGCACGTCCTGAAGGGGGTCTCCCTCGAGGTCGACAAGGGATCGGTGAGCGTCCTCATCGGGCCCTCCGGCTCCGGAAAGACCACCCTGCTACGTTCCCTCAACGCCCTGGAGGTCCCCGAGTCCGGCGTCGTCACCATCACCGGTGTCACCGTGGACCACTCCACCCACCCCTCCCGCAAGGAGCTGGCCGGGTTGCGTGCCCGTTCCGGGATGGTGTTCCAGTCGCACAACCTCTTCCCCCACCGCACGGCACTGGAGAACGTCACCGAGGGGCCGATCCACGCCCAGGGGCGCCCACGCGCGGAGGTCGAGGAGGAGGGGCGCGCCCTCCTGGCACGGGTCGGTCTGGCAGGCCTGGAGAACCGCCACCCCTCCCAGCTGTCGGGGGGACAGCAGCAGCGCGTCGGCATCGCCCGCGCACTCGCCCTCCACCCCGACCTGCTGCTCTTCGACGAGCCGACCTCCGCCCTGGACCCCGAGACCGTCGGTGAGGTCCTCCAGGTCATGCGTGACCTCGCTGCGGAGGGCTGGACCATGGTGGTCGTCACCCACGAGATCGCCTTCGCCCGGGAGGTCGCCGACCACGTCGCCTTCCTCGACGGCGGAGTCATCGTGGAACAGGGTCGGCCCGGCGACGTCCTCGTCCACCCCCGCGAGGAGCGCACGCGACGCTTCCTCAGACGCGTCCTCGACCCGCTGTCCCAGCACGCCGACGAGGGCGGGACCGCACCCCTTCCCGGTGTGGACGAGGGCGGGACCGCGGAGCCTCCCGGGCAGTGACACCGCGGGTGCGTGCACCTCGCGGACTCCTGAGCCGCACGGGAAGCCGCTGCCCTCCGGATGCGCACGAGGGCGGACCGCCCCCGGACGCGCTCCTCGGGCCCACATCCAGAACTGGTACGACCACGACACTCCTCCGCCCGGGGCGGAGGCGCGGGAGGACGGACATGACCACCACCCCCACACCCGGCGCCAGCACGGACCCGGGGCACGGATTCGCCACACGTGCCGTCCACGTCGGCCAGGAGCCCGACGCGGTCACCGGTGACGTGGTCCCCCCACTCCATGTCGCCTCCACCCACGCCCAGGACGGGGTCGAGACCCTGCGCCACGGGTACGAGTACGGTCGTGGGGCCAATCCGACACGGGATGCCTTCCAGCGTGCCCTCGCGGACCTGGAGGGAGGTGGTGCGGCCTTCGCCTTCCCCTCGGGCATGAGTGCGGAGGACACCTTGGTGCGTGTCCTCACGCGACCGGGTGACCACGTGGCCTTCGGGGACGACGTCTACGGGGGCACCTACCGGCTCTTCACCGTGGTGCGTCCCGCCGAGGGACTCCGTGCGACGCCGGTCGACCCCGGCGACGTGGATGCCGTTGCGGCGACCGTGGCAGGGGAGGGCTCCCGCCTGCTGTGGGTGGAGACGCCCTCGAACCCCCTCCTGGAGGTCTTCGACATCGCCGCGCTCGCGGACGCCGCCCACCGGGCGGGCGCCCTGCTGGTGGTCGACAACACCTTCGCCTCCCCCTACCTGCAGCACCCCCTCGCCCTGGGTGCCGACGTCGTCGTGCACTCCACGACGAAGTACGTCGGCGGGCACTCGGACCTCATCGGCGGGGCCGTGGTGGTGGCTGAGGGCCTGCAGCTGCCCGGGCGCCCCGGGGACGGGGACCAAGGGTGGACCGGTACCGGCGACGTCGCCGCGGAGCTGCGTTTCCTCCAGAGCGCGATCGGCGCCGTCCAGTCACCGCGTGACGCCCACCTGGCCCACCGCGGCCTCAAGACGCTGGCCGTGCGCATGGAACGCCACAGCAGTTCCGCCCAGGCGCTGGCCGAGCACCTGCGCGACCACCCGGCCGTGCAGGCCGTGCACTACCCGGGTCTGGAGGACGACCCCGGCCACGATCTGGCATCGCGCCAGATGCGGGGGTTCGGCGGGGTCCTGTCCTTCGAGGTGGCGGATGCGGACCATGCCCGCCGCGTGGCGGAGTCGACCCGGGTGTTCTCCCTCGCCGTCTCCCTGGGTGCGGTGGAGTCCCTCATCGAGTACCCGCCCGTCATGACCCACGCCGTCAAACAAGGCGCGCGCTGGGAGCTGCCCGGGGGGATCGTGCGCCTCTCGGTGGGACTCGAGGACGTCGAGGACCTCATCGCGGACATCGACGGGGCGTTGGAGACGGCGGGTGCCGGGGGCCGTTGACGGGCGCGAGGCTGTGGGGGTCCGGAGATGTGGTCGCGGTGAGGATGGCAGCGAGGGCGGCCGGAGTCCCGGTGGACCTGGCGGCGCTCCGCCAGCAGGTCCTGGAGAGCACGCCCTTCTCCTGAACACTCCGGGGTGCCGTGCACCCCGGGGAGCGGTCGCGGCACTACCCCGCGTCCCCGAGATCGAGACCCATGGTGTGTCCGACGGGCCGGCCGCCCGAGTACTGGGTGTCGATGACGGCGAAGCCCAGGTGTGTGTAGAAGGCGACGGCATTCGAGTTGCGGGCCCCGACCCCGATGGCCAGTGCCGGGACCCCGGCGTCGCGCAGTGTCCGGCAGTACCCCTCGATGAGGGCGCGTCCCAGGCCGAGTCCCTGGGCCTTCGGCAGGAGGTCGATGTGGAACTCCGCCGGGTGGGTGGTGCGACGGGGTGACCACAGGTCCCCACCGGCGACCGTCCGGTCGAAGAGGCGCCTGTCGGCCTCCGGCCAGGTGTCGGTGTCGGTGTCGGGGAAGCGTCCACGCAGGACAGGCTGCCAGCACGTCTCCCACCACCGGGCGAACTCTGCCACGTCCGCCACCCCGAGGATGTACCCGCAGACCTCACCGTCAATCTCGACGACCGAGGCCAACTCGGGGGCGAAGTCGACGTAGGGCAGGGCGTAGATGTGTGGGAGCAGGGCGTCGTCGGCGAACTTCCCGGTGGCGTCGCTCCCGGAATCGCCCGTGAGGGTGCACACGAGGGCCACACCGTCGCGGTCCTCCCGACGGTAGGGGCGGATGAGGGGGTTCACGGCTGTCTCCCGATGTCGTGGATGGTGGTGCGGTCCCTGCCGGGCGTCGTGCCCGCTGCACGCGGGTTCACTCCAGTCCGATGGCATCCATGGCGAGGGGCAACCAGCGCGTCCAGAACGCGAAGTCGTGGACACCGGGGCCCTCCTCCCACACCAGAGGCTGACCGACCTCGGCCGCAGTGTCGCGAAAACGATGGTTCTGGGCGAGCAGGCGGTCCTCGGTGCCGCAAGTGGCGAAGAGACGCAGGTCCCGGCCCTCGCCCGCAGCGATGCGGGAGACCAGGTCATGGGGTCCCCCTGCGACGTCGTAGCCACCCAGGTAGTCCTCGAAGAGGTCGCGGTGACGCCCCTGGAAGGCGGCCTCGGTGAGGTCGAGTGTCCCCGAGAGGGAGAACGCCGCGCCGAACACGTCCGGATTGTCCAGTGCCGCCCGGAAGGACCCGTAGCCGCCCATCGACAGCCCTCCGACAGCGGTGTGCTCACGCGACCCGGACACCTGCAGCGTGTTGCGGACGAGGTGGGGCAGCTCGCTGCCCACCCACGTCCCCCAGGCCATGCCGTGGGCGGCGTCCACCCAGAAGGAACGCTGTCCGTCGGGCATGACGATGACGACCCCACGCCGGGTCGCGAGGTTCTGGACATTGACGTTGGACGGCCACTGCATGTGGTTGCCGCTCAGCCCGTGCAGGAGGAAGAGGACGGGCCACCCACCGGGCGGAGGGGTCGCGGGCGGGCCGTCCACCGACTCGGGCATCGCGACCATCACCGTCGTGCGCATCCCGAGCGACTCGGAGCGGACCTGGGACCATGTCTGCAGAGCCATTCCCCCATGCTATCGGTGCCGGGTGTGGAGGCGTCGGGCCGGGCCGGTCGCGGAGCCGCCCTCGTCCGCCCCGCTCGGGAAGCGCAGCAGGGGTCGCCCTCGTGTGCCCAGCCCGGGACACACACTCGGGAAGCGCGCCCGGGGTGCCCGACATACTCTGGACGTGCGCCCACGGGCGCCACACACGTTGCTGAGAAGGAGAGAACATGACGAAGATCGGGACCTCGGACCTGGACGTCGCGCCCCTGTGCCTGGGGGGCAACACCTTCGGGTGGACCTCTGACCGGGACGAGTCGCACGCCGTCCTGGACGCGTTCGTCGGCGGGGGCGGGAACTTCATCGACACCGCCGATGTCTACTCGGTCTGGGTGCCCGGCAACCAGGGCGGCGAGTCCGAGACCATCATCGGTGAGTGGCTGACCCGGCGCGGGCAGCGTGACGACGTCGTGGTGGCCACCAAGGTCGCCCAGCACCCCCTGTTCCCGGGTCTGTCCGCCGGCAATGTGACCCGCGCGGCCAATGCCTCCCTGACCCGTCTGAGGACGGACCACATCGACCTCTACTACGCCCACGAAGAGGATCCCAAGACCCCCGTCGAGGAGTCCGTGGCCGCCTTCGCCGCGCTGCAGGAGGAGGGCAAGGTCCGTCACGTCGCTCTCTCGAACTTCTCCGCCAAGTCCGTCGACCGGTGGATCGCGGCGGCCGACGAACAGGGTGTGGAGCGACCCGTGGCCCTGCAGCCGCACTACAACCTGGTCCACCGCTCCGACTTCGAGGGCAACCTGCGCCCCACCGCGGAGAAGTACCACCTGGCGGTCATCCCGTACTGGGCCCTCGCCGCGGGCTTCCTGACCGGCAAGTACCACTCCGATGCCGACATCGCGGGTGCCCGCTCCGACATGGTGCGTGGCTACGCGTCTCCCGAGGCCTTTGCCGTGGTCGACCTGCTGCGCGAGATCGCCGCCGTCCACTCCGTGGAGCCGACCTCTGTGGCCCTGCGCTGGCTGGCGCTCCAGCCCACGGTGGTCGCCCCCATCGCCTCGGCCCGCACCGTGGCCCAGGTCGCCCCACTGCTGGCCTCCCTGGACCTCACCCTCACCTCGGAGGAGGTCGCCGGTCTGGACCGCGTGTCCTCCCTGGTGGGGCGCTGAACCGGGGTGAGGCCCGGGCACCCGGCCACGTCAGTTGCCCGGACCTCGCCACGCATCCCCGCCGCCCCCACCCAACCCAGGAGGCCCCGTGCCAGACAGCACCGACGCCCGGAGGACCATTGCGATCGTCGGCGGACACGGCCACGTCGCACTGCAGCTGACACGCATCCTCACCGACCGCGGGGTCCGTGTGCTCGGGATCGTCCGCAACCCGGCCCAGACCGAGGACATCGAGGCCGCGGGCGGGGTCCCGGTCCACCTCGACATCGAGGAGGCCACCGCCGAACAGCTCGGACGGGAGATCTCCGGTGTCGAGGCCGTCGTGTTCTCGGCAGGGGCGGGACCGGGTTCCGGGCCCGCCCGCAAGCTCACGGTCGACCTGGGTGGGTCGGTGCTGGCCCAGCGGGCGGCGGACCTGTCCGGGGTGCGCCGATTCGTCCAGGTCTCGGCCATGGTCGACCGCGACCCGCGTCCGGACGCGGACGAGACCTGGCGGGCCTACGTCCACGCCAAGAGGGAGGCGGACGCCGACCTGCGGGCGACGGCCCTGGACTGGACGATCCTGCGACCGGGCAGTCTCTCCTTCGAGGAACCCACGGGTCGGATCAGGATGGGTGCTCCCCTGGAACCCGGTGCGACATCGGTCCCGGTGCCACGTGGCGACGTGGCGGCGGTCCTGGCCACAGTCCTGGACGACCGTCGCACGGTGCGCCGAACCCTCGACCTGGTGGGAGGGGACACACCCATCACGGCGGAACTCGATCGTCTCCTGGGTTGACGGCGGGGCGGCCGGTGCCCACTGACGGCGGGCACCGGCTGAGTGCTGGTGTGGGCTGACCGTTCCGGCCCCGGACGCGCTCGCTCGGGTGTCGGCCACCACCTCCCCTGAAAACGGGTCACCAGTCCCAGATGCGGGTCGCGGATGCCGTCTAGTGTGGCAAGTGGCGGGTCCTGGAGCAATGCGGCGCCGGGAGACGCCCGATCCCAGTCCACACAACACCAGAGCGAGTTCTCCATGGCCGAGCCACACGTCAAGGAGCTCCCTTCCTACACTCCCGAGGAAGAGGAACTCATCATCCGCAACAAGCAGGGCGTCCCCGTCGGCGTGAAGCCGCACAGCAGGTGGACACCCGCCAAGATCGCCCTGTGGGTGGTGATCACCCTGCTCGGCGTCCTCGGCTGGACGATGTTGGCCATCGTGCGGGGCGAGGAGGTCAATGCGATCTGGTTCGTCGTGACCGCCGTGTGCACCTACTCCATCGCCTACCGCTTCTACGCGCTGTTCATCCAGCGCAAGATCATGCGTCCCGATGACCGCAACGCGACGCCCTCGGAACGCATCAACAACGGCAAGGACTTCGACCCCACCAACCGGGTCGTCCTCTACGGTCACCACTTCGCCGCCATCGCGGGCGCCGGCCCGCTGGTCGGCCCGGTCCTCGCCGCCCAGATGGGCTACCTGCCGGGCACCCTGTGGATCATCATCGGCGTGTGCGTGGCCGGTGCCGTCCAGGACATGCTGGTCCTCTTCTTCTCCATGCGTCGCGGCGGGCGCTCGCTGGGCCAGATGGCCACTGACGAGATCGGGAAGATCGGAGGCGTCGTCGCCACCATCGTCGTCTTCGTCATGTTGATGATCGTCCTGGCCGTCCTCGCGATGGTCTGCGTCAATGCCCTCGCTGCCTCCCCCTGGGGTGTCTTCTCCGTGGGTTGCACCATCCCGATCGCCGTGGTCATGGGACTGTGGCTGCGCTACGTCCAGCCCGGTAGGATCACGCAGGTGTCCGTGGCCGGGTGCACCGCACTGGTCATCGTCATCATCGCGGGTCGTTGGGTCGCGGAGTCCTCCTTCGGTCAGTACCTGCACCTCTCGCCCACCGCCCTCGTGTGGGCCATGATCGTCTACGGTTTCTTCGCCGCGGTGCTGCCCGTGTGGGTGCTGCTGACCCCGCGTGACTACCTCTCCACCTTCATGAAGGTCGGCACGATCATCGTCCTGGCGCTGGGCATCATCGTCGTGCGGCCCATCGTCCAGATGCCCGCCGTCACCGAGTTCGCCTCCAACACCGACGGCCCCGTCTTCGCGGGCACGCTTTTCCCCTTCCTCTTCATCACCATTGCCTGTGGTGCGTTGTCGGGCATGCACGCCATGGTCGCCTCCGGGACCTCCCCCAAGATGGTGCAGAAGGAGTCCCAGGTCCGCATGATCGGCTACGGCGGCATGCTCATGGAGTCCTTCGTGGCCATCATGGCGCTCGCAGCAGCCGTGTCCCTGAACCAGGGCGTCTACTTCTCCATGAATACCTCCGAGGCCACGGTCGACAAGCTGGCCGGGACCTCCGTCACCGAGACGACCACGGACCGTGAGGAGATCACCTCCGCCGCCGTGCAGAACCTGGGCGTCACCGACGTCCATGGCAACAAGATCGTTCCGAGCTGGGATTCCTGGGACGACGAGGGCAACGAGAAGACCTTCGAGGGGGCTGACGCCCTCAAGCAGGTCGCCAAGGACATGGGCGAGCCCTCCATCGTCTCGCGCACCGGTGGTGCCCCGACCCTGGCGGTCTCGATGGCCCACATCCTCCACCAGATCGGTGGTGGGCGGGCCATGATGGGGTTCTGGTACCACTTCGCCATCATGTTCGAGGCGCTGTTCATCCTCTCCGCCGTCGACGCGGTCACCCGTGTGGCCCGCTTCCAGCTCTCCGATGCGCTGGGCAATGTGCTGCCGAAGTTCAAGGACCCGTCCTGGAGGACCGGGGCCTGGCTGTCCACGGCGGTCGTGGTCGCGTCGTGGGGTTCGCTGCTGCTCATGGGCGTCACCGATCCGCGTGGTGGCATCCAGACCCTCTACCCGCTCTTCGGCATCGCCAACCAGCTGATCGCTGCGGTCGCCCTGCTGGTGGTGACGGTCATGGTCGCGCGGAAGGGGTACGTGAAGTATCTGTGGATCCCGCTGGTGCCCTTCCTCTTCGACACGGCCGTGACCTTCACCGCCTCGTGGCAGAAGATCTTCTCCACGGATCCCAACATCGGCTACTGGCAGCAGTGGCGCGATGCGCGCGCCCTCCTGCCCACCCTGACGGATCCCGAGAAGGTGGCGGTGCAGAGCGCGATCATCCGCAACACCTTCATCCAGGGCACGCTCTCGGTGATCTTCCTGGTGGCAGTCGCCTTCGTCATCGTCTGCGCCGCACTGCGCGTCATCCGCACGCTGCGCACCGGTGACACGACCACCTCCGAGGATCCCTTCCAGGAGTCGAACTTCTTCGCGCCCTCCACCCTGGCGGCCTCGAAGCTCGACAAGAAGTTGACCCGGGAGTACGCGGTGGTCGGTGATCCCGATCTGATCCCCGGGCACACGCAGCACCACGGTGGTCACTGAGGTGTCCTCCCCGCGCACGTGCGGTGCCGTCCCCGTCCTCTCAGTGGACGAGGGCGGCGCCGCCGTGCGTCCGGCCTCGCGCGTGCGCGCGGATTCCTCACGGGACACCGGAGTCGCCCCACCCGGACGCTGCAGGGGTGCGGCCGACCCGGCTGACCCGGCTGCGCCGACTGGTGCCACCACGGACCGTTGGCACCTGGCCCGTGCCTGCGTCCGGGCTCACCTGCGGCAGGCGAGGGCATTGTGGCGGGACTTCACGGGGGAGTCGGCCTACGACCGCTACGTGGAACGCCACGCCCGGGAGCATCCCGACCACGCGCCGATGACGGAGCGCCAGTTCTGGCGTGCCCGCGCGGACTTCGACGAGGAGAACGTCTCCACGGGTTGCTGCTGACGGGAGGTGTCCCATCCGGACCCGGGATCTGGGCCCGGGTGCCGGAGCCGGTGAGTTCCATGCATCGGTGATGAGCTCTGGTGTCGACGGGGTGTGGGTTGGGCGGTGGGACGGGCTGGATTCGGGGGTCTGGGGGTGGCGAACCCACAGGTGGTTGCTGTCCCGGGTGTGCGGCTGCAGGGATGCGGTCGGGTCGGCCCGGTCAGGGCTGGTCGCGACGTTCGACTGCTGCGGAGAGCCGCGCCTCGATCCAGGCAGACCCGGCCACGGCGCCCGCCAGTGCCAGGAGGGCCGGGACCAGGATCTGGACGCCCTGTTGGGTGAACTCCAGGACGAGCACCAAGGCGGTGAAGGGGGCACGCATCGACGTCCCCAGGAACGCTGCGGCACCGATGAAGGCGAATGCCGCGATCTGCGTACCCGGCCACACCAGTGACCACGCCAGTCCCCCCAACGCTCCCAGGCCCGCGCCCAGAGCGATGCCGGGAGTCAGGGTCCCACCCCAGGCACCCGAGCGGATCGTCAGCAGTGTCGCGACGGCCCGGGCGAGCACCACCAGGGCGAGTGGGCCCAGCAGGGTCGCATCGAAGGCGGTCTGGGCCGTGGACTGCCCGTTGCCCAGGACGCTGGGCACCCACACCGAGATCAGACCGACCGCAGTGAAGGCCAGCGGCATGGTCACCAGGAGGCTGGCGCCGGTGGGGCGGTCGATCTCGAAGCGGTGCACGACACGGTGGAACAGGTGCCCGAGCACGCCCAGGACGGGGCCCGCGATGATCGCCCAGACGAGTAGCGAGCCCGTCGGATGGAGCTCGGGAACCGTGTAGAACGGCTCGGGTCGCTGCCAGCCGTCTGCGACCAGGACCGCGATGCCCGACACAGCCAGAGCCGGCCACACCGTTCGCGGACCCAGCTGGACCAGGAGGACCTCGAGGGCAAACACCGCACCCGAGAGAGGAATCGAGTACACGGAGGCGAGGCCGGCGCCCGCGCCGCAGGCGACGATCGTGCGACGGTCGTCCCGGGAGAGCCCCAGCCTGTCGGAGATGAGGCCCGCCCACGCCGCGCTCATCTCGCGGGGCGCGACCTCGCGCCCGATCGAGGCACCCAGTCCGACGATGACGACCTGCGTCGTGGAGTGCAGGAAGGTGGTGACGATCGGCATGCGCCAGCCCTCCACCGCGTCGCGGACGGCGACAATGCCCCGACCGTGACGGCGGATGAGGAACCAGGACACTCCACCGAGGACGCCGGCGAGGGCGAGGACGGCGACCCTCCTGCGTGGATCGGTGGACACGACGGCATCGAGGAACGTGCCGTCCCCCAAGCCGTAGGCGAGGTGCTCCAACAGGTGCAACAGGTGCACGAAGAACCATCCGGTGGCTCCCGCGGTCAGTCCCGCGAGCAACACTGCTGCGAAGAAGCGGACGGCGGGGGTGCGCGCCTCACCTGCTGGGTCCATGTCCCCACGCTACGACGTCGTCGGACACGCGGGCGAACCCGCGCGGGGGCGGCGGTCATGTCGGGGGCGCGTCGGGGCCCCGGTCACAGTGGCCCGTCCCCCGGAGTGGGGCCGCAAGTGGTGAGGAGGTCAACCTAGGCTGGGTGCCAGAGCCCTCCGGCGTCCCGCCGGGACCAGGGCCGCAACAACTTCCCCCGGGAGGACCCATGTCCACACCAACCACTCCCTTCGACTCCTTGCGCCTCGACGCCTCGGCACTGAGCCGATCGGTGCTGCGAGCCGTGCGATCCACCATCCTGGTCGCGGGATCCGCAGCCATCATCATCGGTGCGCTCCTCCTCTTTTGGCCGACCAAGTCCCTGCAGGTCGCAGCGGTACTGCTCGGCATCTACTTCCTGATCTCGGGGGTCGCCCGCGTCCTCCTGGCGGTGTCGACACCGGGTCTGTCCGCGGGTCTGCGGGTGCTCGACCTGATCTTCGGCGTCCTCTTCCTCGTCGGCGGTGTCTTCATGCTGCGCAACTCGGCGCTGGCGGCAGCGACACTGGCCGTCGTCATCGGCTTCATCGTCGGCATCTCCTGGATCATCGAGGGCGTGCTGGCACTCGTGGAGTCCGGGTCTGCTGCCTCGCGCGGCTGGGCGATCGCCTTCGGCATCATCTCGATCCTCGCCGGCATCACGGTCCTGTCCGTGCCGGCGTGGTCCACCGTCTGGCTGGTCATCTTCACCGGCGCTGCCCTGTTGGTCAGTGGCATCGTCGCCGTCGTGCGTGGCATCCGTCTGGGTCGAGACGCCGAGTCCGCCCTGGACGACGCCGTCATCGAGGGGACCGTGGTCGACCACTGAACCCCGGTGCCGAGCAGGCACTGACGGGCATGTCCTGATCAGCGCTCC
>JBQEKJ010000015.1:12716-18277 GCA_052103835.1 Pauljensenia sp. | reverse complement strand
AGTCGCTCACCGGCGTCACCGGAGTCGGTGACCAGGATGCCCTCGGTGGTGCGCGTGCGGGCGGTTGCGTCCATCACCTGGATGGCGGAGAGCGGCTGGTCGAGCTCGTCGCCCTCCTCGAAGTCGGAGAGGTCCTCCAGGGTCCACTCGTCCAACGGCTTGGAGCGGGCGGCCTTCATGGTCTTGAAACTCGGGTAGCGCGGCTCATTGATCTGGTCGGTCACGGAGACGACGACGGGGGTGTCGGCCTCCAGGACGTCGTCGAAACCGTCGGCGGAACGCTCGATGCGCACGACGGGGACGGTGCCGCCCTCGTCGACGTCCATCGCGTGGGCCAGCCCGAGGAAGGGCAGGTGCAGCTGAGCGGCGAGGGCCGCGGGCATCATGGAGGTCATGCCGTCCAGGCTCGCCATCCCCGTGAGGACCAGGTCCACCGGCGCGTCGGCGCCGATCCTGCGGATGGCGGCGGCCAGGACGGCGGCCGTGCCGATGGCGTCGGAACCCGCGAGGCGTTCGTCGCTGACCAACACCCCGCGGTCGGCGCCCATCTGCAGGGCGCGCAGCACCGCGTCCTGGGCGTCCTCGGGTCCCATGGTCACCGCGACCACCTCGCCGCCGCTCCCCTCCACCAGGGACACCGCGGCCTCGATGGCGTTCTCGTCCAGTTCGTTGAGCACGTCGTCCTCGCCGCGCACCATGTGTCCATCCTCGAAACGGCGGTCGGACTGGGCGTCGGGGACGTGCTTCACACACACCACGATTCTCATGGCTCCAGCGTGCCACACACCGGCCCGGGTGCCCCCGGCAGGATCCGGTCGTCCGCATCACGTCCTGCCCTGCGGGCCGCCGGTAGACTCGGCCTCGGGCACACAGCCCGGACACGGACCACCGACCTTCGAGGAGCCATGGGAACACGCAGAGACGACCGGACTGCGGACCCCACCATCCCCGTCCCCGCGCCGAACCCGACGCCCCAGCGCCTGGGTGTGCACGTGGCGGGGGCCGGCATCGACATCGCGGTGGTCGCCGAGCACGCCACCCGCGTCGATTTCTGCGTCGTCAACGAGGGCGGCCCCCGTTTCGAGAGGCGCTGGTCCCTGCGGGGGCCGGACATGGGTGTGTGGCACGGGCACCTGGACGGGGTGGGAGAGGGGCTGCACTACGGTTTCCGCGTCCACGGCCCCTGGGACCCCGACGGGGGGCTCTTCCACAACCCTGCCAAACTCCTCATCGACCCCTACACACGAGGTCTGGAGGGCAGCGTCGACCTGGGACCCGAGGTCCACGCCCACCAGGTCGACGACGACCTGTACCCCACGACCTACCCCCTGGTGAAGTCCGACCTCGACTCCGCGGGCCATGTGCCGACCTCGGTGGTGGTCGGGCACCACTTCGAGGTGGCCGACAAGCCGCGCACGCCGTGGGAGTCCAGCGTCATCTACGAGCTCCACGTCAAGGGCTTCACCAAGAACCTGCCCGGCATCCCCGCCGAGCTGCGGGGGACCTATGCGGGACTGGCGCATCCCCGCTCCATCGACCACCTCCACGCCCTGGGCGTCACCGCGGTGGAACTGCTGCCGGTGCACGCGAAGCTGGACGAGTCCTTCCTCTCCGAGCGGGGTCTGACGAACTACTGGGGCTACTCGACCCTGAACTTCTTCACCCCGGAGCCCTCCTACGCCACTGTCGCGGCCCGCGGTCGGGGTGCCCAGGCGGTGGTGGACGAGTTCCGCGGCATGGTCTCGATCCTGCACCTGGCGGGCATCGAGGTCCTCCTCGACGTGGTCTACAACCACACCTGCGAGGGCAATGACTCCGGTCCCTCCCTGTCCTGGCGTGGTCTCGACTCAACGCTGTACTACCGCCACACTCCCTCGCGCCCCATGCAGATGATCGATGTGACCGGTACCGGCAACACCGTGGACTTCGACCACCCGCGCTCGATGCAGATGGTGCTGGACTCGCTGCGCTACTGGTCCTGCGAGATGGGCGTCGACGGTTTCCGCTTCGACCTGGCCGCCACACTGGGCCGCTTCTCCACCGGTTTCACCCCCCTGCACCCCCTGCTCGTGGCCATGGCCACCGACGAGGAACTCAGCCTGGACAAGCTCATCGCCGAGCCCTGGGACGTCGGACCGGGAGGCTGGCAGACGGGCAACTTCCCGAGCCCCTTCTCGGAGTGGAACGACCGCTTCCGTGACTCTGCTCGCGGATTCTGGCTCTCCGATCTCCGCAGTCTGGCGACCGGGCGCCAGGCATCGGGGCCCAATGAGCTGGCCACGCGACTGTCGGGCTCGGCGGACGTCTTCACCCACGGCACCGGAGCACTGCGCGGGCCCCGGGCCTCCGTCAATTTCGTCACCGCCCACGACGGCTTCACGCTGGCGGACCTGACGGCCTACGACCACAAGCACAACATGGCGAACCTGGAGGGCAACCGGGACGGTTCCTCCAACAACCTCTCCTGGAACCACGGCCTGGAGGGTGCGGTGGCCTCCTCCCTGTTGGACACGGACGCCCGTGACGCGGCAGGGATCGTGGAGGACATCTTCCCCGCGCGCCAGCGCACCCAGCGCAACCTGCTGACCACCATGCTCGTCTCGGCGGGCACCCCGATGATCACCGCGGGCGACGAGTTCCAGCGCACCCAGTACGGCAACAACAACGCCTACTGCCAGGACGGGCCGATCTCATGGCTGGACTGGGACCTCTCCCGCGACCAGCTGGACCAGGTGGCGACCACACGGTGGCTGCTGTCCCTGCGTCGCTGCCACCCGGTGCTGCGCCCGGCGACCTTCGCCACGGGTGCCCCGGTCCCCGGTGACACGATCGCCGATGTCGGCTGGTACACGCGCAAGGGGACCGGTATGCCGCAGGGTGGGTGGTCGCGCGAGGAGAACCGGGTCTTCCAGATGCTGCGCTCCGGGCTGGCGCACGGGGACCGCGACGCCCTCGTGGTCGTCAACGGCACCTTCTCCACCCGCAAGGTCACCCTGGCCCACGGGCACGGTCTCGACTGGCTGGTCGCAATGGACACGTCCTGGTCGGATCCCTCCGACGGGGGCATCGACGTCGCCCGGGACATCGGGACGCTGCCCATGCGCCTGGAACGATTGGGCGCGGGCACGACGATGCGGGTGGAGCCACTCTCGATGCTCGTCCTGCTCTCCGCACAGCCCCCCTCCCCCTCCCCCTCCGCCTCCACTGACGCCGAGGCACGCCCCCACTGACGCCGAGGCACGCCTCGCCGGAAGCCCGAGGCACGCCCCCCAGCCTCCCTGCTGCCTCCCGCGGCCCGGGCGTGGGGACGGGCGTCGGGACGCCCCTGCGGGCAGGCGGGCTAGAATGCTCGGGTGACCACGACCAGCGAAGACCAGCTTGCCAACTCCACGAATGAGGCGTCCCTCCAGCGCACCCGTGCGCGATCCGAGCAGATCGACCTCGCCATCGGCGAGGACCCCTCGCGCTTCCGCGTCCTCACTGGTGACCGGCCGACAGGCCGCCTCCACCTGGGCCACTACTTCGGGACCCTGCGCAACCGGGTGATCCTCCAGGACCGCGGCGTGGACACGTGGGTGGTCATCGCCGACTACCAGGTCATCACCGACCGCGACGTGGTCGGCCCCCTGCGCGAGCGGGTCCTGGGACTCATCACCGACTACCTGGCCGCGGGTCTGGATCCCGAGCGCACGACGATCTTCACGCACTCCTCCGTCCCGGCCCTCAACCAGTTGATGCTCCCCTTCCTGTCCCTGGTGACGGAGCCCGAGCTCCACCGCAACCCGACCGTGAAGGCTGAGCTGGAGGCGACCGACGGCCGCGCGATGTCTGGCCTGCTGCTCACCTACCCGGTCCACCAGGCCGCCGACATCCTCTTCTGCAAGGCGAATCTGGTGCCGGTGGGCCAGGACCAGCTCCCGCACCTGGAGCAGACCCGCCTCATCGCCCAGCGCTTCGACCGTCGCTACGGGCGTGCCGAGCAGGACCACCCGGTCTTCCCCCGTCCCGACGCCCTGCTCTCCGCCGCCACCCACGTCCTGGGGACCGACGGGGTGAAGATGTCGAAGTCGCGCGGCAACACGATCGAACTCGCCATGACCGCCGACCAGACTGCGAAGGCGCTGCGCAAGGCGAAGACGGACGCGGACCGGGTCATCACCTACGACCCCGAGCACCGGCCCGAGGTCTCCAACCTGCTGCTCATGGCCTCCCTCGCCACGGGTGAGGCACCCGAGGCGATCGCCGAGCGCATCGGGGACAAGGGCGCCGGCACCCTGAAGGCCGTCGTCACCGAGGCACTCAACGAGATGCTGGCCCCCATCCGCGCGCGTCGTGCGGAGCTGGCCGGCGACGAGGCATACCTGCGCGACGTGCTCCACGCCGGCAATGAGCGGGCCAATGAGCGCGCCGACCGCACCCTCCACGAGGTGCGCGAGGCCATGCACATGATCTACTGACTGACGCCCTCAACCGGACCCCGCCCTCGTCGGCGGGTGTGTCCTCCGCCCTCGTCGCCGCGCGCGCACGAGGGCGGAGCCTTGCGTGGGCCCGGTCAGCCAGCGGTGCACACCTGCCCGCACCTGACCGACCGGTCATGCACGGATGTCCCGGGTTCTGGGAAGATCGTGGGACCTTCGGCCCACGCGCAGCTGGTCAGGGGCCTGTGTGAAGGTGGCCCTCAGGTACTGCAGGTGCGCCTTCCCTTGCTGGAACACGCCGTCTGACCAGCGATAACGTTCAGTCATGGCCATCACGTCACTGCTTCCCTCCCTCGTCGGTCGACTCCAGGCGGACCGGCGACGCAATGCGCGCACCCGACGGGCCAGTCAGCTTCCGGAGGGTTCGGAGGCGGCACGGCACGAAGACGGTGAGCCCTTCGGTGGCGGTTCCATCACCCAGCGCCTCAACTGGTTGCGCGCAGGTGTCCTGGGAGCCAATGACGGGATCGTCTCCATCTCCGGCCTGCTGGTCGGCGTCGCTGCGGTGGACCCGACCAACACCTCGGCCATCGCCATTGCCGGCACCGCGGGAATCGCCTCCGCGGCCCTGTCGATGTCCGTGGGCGAGTACGTCTCGGTGTCCACCCAGCGCGACACCGAACGCCAACTCGCCATCGAGAAGCGTGCCGACCTCGCCCGCGATGCCCAAGGCGAGGAGAACCGTCTCACCCGCATCTGGGAACAGAAGGGGCTGAGCTCCGCCACTGCCAGGACCGTCGCCCAGGAACTCTCCGAGCGCGATGCCGTCGGCGCCCACCTCACGGCGGAGCACAACATCGACCCCAACGACCTCACCAGCCCGTGGGCCGCGGCGCTGAGCTCGCTCGTCGCCTTCGTGGCGGGCTCCGCCCTCCCCTTCCTCACCATGCTCGCCTTCGGGCCCCACATCCGCATCCCCGCCACCATGGTGGCGGTCATGGTTGCCCTGGCGATCACCGGTTGGGTGAGCGCATGGCTCGGTGAGGCTCCCCGCACCCGCGCGGTGCTCCGCCTGCTCCTGGGTGGGGCCGCCGCCCTGGCGCTCACCTACGGCATCGGCCACATCTTCGGGGTCAGCGCCTA
>JBQEKJ010000015.1:0-12706 GCA_052103835.1 Pauljensenia sp. | reverse complement strand
TGGGGGGGCCCACCCCACACCCGGGTGGGGGGGGCCGGGCCCCCCTGGGTCGTCCGGGCCCCCGAGTGGCTCCTACCGGATGGTCACTCCCCGAAGGTCGTGTGCTTCTCCGAGGTCACCGAGGAGGGTTCCGCGACGGAGACGAGGCCGAGCTCCGTGACGCCCGCCATCAGCGGGTTCCACGGCACGACGCGCACGGCGTAGCCGAAGGAACCGGCCACGTCGAGCTTCTCCGCGCCCTTGAACTCCCAGCGCCCCTCACCGAGGTCAGCCACCGGCCCCAGGTCGGCGGTGACAAAATCGTGGATCTCGTCATCGGAGCCGACCGGTCCCGCCAGCACCTGGACATGGACGTCCTCGGGTCGCAGTGCGCCCAGGCGGACCTGGGCGCAGACCTGGACCTCGTCGCCGATCTGGGCAACATCGGGAGTGTGGGTCTCGACGTAGTCGACATGGACCTCGCCCCAGTGGGAACGCACCTTCCACTTCCAGTCCGCCAGGGAGCGGGCGTCCTCGTGTCCGGGGACGTCGATCTCCTCCGACGCCCGCGCGACGGGGGTGTAGAGCTGCTCGACGTAGTCACGCACCATGCGCGTGGCCTGGACCTTCGGCCCGAGTGTCGCCAACGTGTGGCGCATCATCTCCATCCACCGCCTGGGCACGCCGTGCTCGTCGCGGCCGTAGAAGCGCGGGGCGACAGTGTTCTCGATGAGGTCGTAGAGAGCGGCGGCCTCGATGCGGTCGCGCCTCTCCGGGTCCTCCACGCCGTCGGCGGTGGGGATCGCCCAGCCGTTGGCCCCGTCGTACATCTCGTCCCACCAACCGTCGAGCACCGACAGGTTGAGCGCGCCGTTGAGCGCGCACTTCATGCCGGAGGTTCCGGAGGCCTCGAGGGGGCGCAGCGGGTTGTTCAGCCAGACATCGCAGCCCGGCATCAGGGACTGTGCCATCGCGATGTCGTAGTTGGGCAGGAAGACGATCCGGTCGCGGACCTTCGGGTTGTCGGCGAACTGGACGAGCCGCTGGATCAGGCTCACACCCAGCTCGTCGTCGGGGTGGGACTTGCCTGCCACGACGATCTGGATCGGTCGCTCGGGGTCGGTCAGCAGGCGGGTGAGGCGCTCGGGATCGTTGAGCATGAGCGTGAGGCGCTTGTAGGTCGGCACGCGCCGCGCGAACCCGATCGTGAGCACGTCCGGGTCGAGCACTCCGTCGATCCAGCCGAGTTCGGCCGGGGAGGCGCCCCTCTCGATCCAGGAGTCGTGGACACGTCGGCGCGCGGACTGGACCAGACGGGCACGCAGTTCGTGACGCTGGGCCCACAGGACCTCGTCGGGGATGCCTCCCTTGTCCTCCGGTCTGAGCCACCCTTCGCCCGAGGCGATCTCGGCAGGCGTGAGGTACTCCTCCGCCTTCGACTGGAACGAGGGCGCGCGCCACGTCGGACCGTGCACGCCGTTCGTCACGGAGGTGATCGGGACCTCCTCCACGTCGAAACCTGCCCACAGGGCCGAGAACATGCGTCGCGAGACCTTGCCGTGGAGCTTGGCCACACCATTGGCACGCCGCGCCATGCGCATGCCCAGGACCGCCATGTTGAAGACGTCGGGATCGCCACCGGGGTAGGACTCGTTGCCGAGTGCCACGATGTCCTCCGTGGAGGCTCCCGGCAGGGGGATCGCATCCAGGTAGCGCGAGACGAGTCCGCGGTTGAACCGGTCGATCCCGGCGGGCACGGGTGTGTGCGTGGTGAACAGGGTCCCTGAGCGCACTGCCTCGATGGCGGCGGCCAGACCGAGGTGCTCCTCACCCTCCATCAGCTCACGCAGCCGCTCCACCGCGAGGAAACCGGCGTGGCCCTCGTTGCAGTGGTACACGGTGGGGGTGGGAGAACCACCCAGGCGCGTGTACAGGCGCAGCGCCTTGACACCGCCGACACCCAGGAGGAGCTCCTGCTCCAGGCGGTGCTCCTGGGAGCCGCCGTAGAGCCGATCGGTAACGGTGCGCGAGACCGGATCGTTCTCCGGGACATTGGAGTCCATGAGCAGCAGCGGGACACGCCCGACCTGGGCGACCCAGACCTGGGCATTGAGGGTCCGGTCGCCGGGCAGGGGAATCGCGAGGCGTGCAGGCGTGCCGTCCTGCTCGCGCAGGAGGGTCAGCGGCAGGTTGTTCGGGTCGAGGAGCGGGTATGTCTCGCGCTGGTACCCGTCGCGTGTCAAGGACTGACGGAAGTACCCGGACTCGTAGAGGAGCCCCACGCCGACGATCGGCACACCCAGGTCGGACGCGCTCTTGAGATGGTCGCCGGCAAGGATGCCGAGCCCGCCGGAGTACTGGGGCAGCACCGCAGTGATGCCGAACTCCGCGGAGAAGTAGGCAATGGCCTCCGGCTTGCCCTCGGCGTGGAACTCGGACTGGTACCACCGGGGTTCACTCATGTAGCGACCGAGGTCGTCGGCGAGTTCGGCGGCGCGGTCGACCACAGCGGAGTCGGCAGCGAGCTGTCTGAACCGCTCGGTGCTGATCTGCCCCAGCAACGCGATCGGATCGCCGTGGACACGCTCCCATGCCTGGGGGTCGAGGGAGGCGAAGAACTCCGCGGTGGGTGCATGCCAGCACCAACGCAGGTTCCTGGCGAGGGTGTCCAGAGGGGACAGGGCCTCGGGAAGGACTGTACGGACGGTGAAACGTCGAATGGCTCTCACGCGCTGCAGTGTATCCGCCACACTCTCCGATGGGGAGGGCGTCCGGATCCGGCACACCCCGGGATGTCACCGATTGCACGGAGTCAGCGCCCGCGCGCCGCGGTTGACATCCGGCGTGTCCGACTGTCGGACGCTCCGGCGGCGTCGGCACCGGAGCGGGCCCAGCGGAACACAGCCGGGTGGATGTGCTCCGCGGCACATGAGCCCGCCCCGGCCACTACTGTGGGTCCCGTGAGCCAGACGAGACCAGAACTGCCCCGCACCTCCTCCCCCAGCGACCACCCGGACCTGCCGCGCATCCCGGCGCTCGAGCTCTTCCCCGTCGTCGAAGGGGGTCGCCTGCCGGCAAAGGCCACCAGGGGCGAGCCATTCCCGATCCGCGCCACAGCCTTCCGCGAGGGTCACGACGCCTTCGGCGCGGAGGCCGTGCTGCTGCGACCCGACGGCACCGAGCAGTCCCGCACCCCCATGGTGGGGATTGCTCCGGGCCTGGACCGCATGGAGGCCTGGGTCATGCCCGACGGGACCGGGGAGTGGTCCTTCCGCATCGACACCTGGTCAGACCCCTATGCCTCGTGGCGCCACGACGCCACCATCAAGGTGGATGCCCGCATCGACGTCGAGCTGGCACTGGAGGAGGGAGCCCGGATCCTGGAACGCGCCTCGCGGGGCGAGGCCCACACGAACCCCTCCCAGACCGTGCCACCTGTGGAGGACGTCGAGGTGCTCACCACGGCTGCCGCCCAGATGCGCGACACCGCGCGCTCCGCCCAGCAGCGCCTCTCCGCGGGCATATCCTCGCGGGTGCGCGCCGTCTTCCGCACCCATCCGCTGCGTGACCTGCTCGGGCACACGGAGTCCTACCCCCTGCTCGTCTCCCGCCCCCGCGCCGTGCACGGATCCTGGTACGAGCTCTTCGCACGCTCCGCAGGTGCGTTCCAGAACCCCGACGGGACCTGGGTCTCGGGCACCCTGCGCACCGCCGCACAGGACCTGCCCCGCATCGCATCCATGGGTTTCGACGTCGTCTACCTCACACCGGTGCACCCCATCGGCACGACCTTCCGCAAGGGACGCAACAACACCCTGGACGCGGCACCGGACGACCCGGGCTCCCCCTACGGCATCGGCTCCCCTGAGGGCGGCCACGAGGCCATCCACCCGGATCTGGGCACCTTCGAGGACTTCGATGCCTTCGTCGCCGCGGCAGCGGACCTCGACATGGAGGTCGCCCTCGACTTCGCCCTGCAGTGCTCGCCGGACCACCCCTGGGTGCAGGAACACCCCGAGTGGTTCACCACGCGTGCGGACGGCTCCATCGCCTATGCGGAGAACCCGCCCAAGAAGTACCAGGACATCTATCCCCTGAACTTCGACAACGACCCCGAAGGCATCTACCGGGCCATCCGCGATCTCCTGGAGGTCTGGATCTCCCACGGGGTGACGATCTTCCGGGTGGACAACCCCCACACCAAGCCCGTCGACTTCTGGCAGCGGCTCCTGCGCGAGATGCACGCGGTTCACCCCGAGGTGCTCTTCCTCGCGGAGGCCTTCACCCGGCCCGCCATGATGCGCACGCTCGGTATGGTCGGCTTCGACCAGTCCTACACGTACTTCGCCTGGCGCACCGAGAAGGAGGAGATCGAGGACTACCTCCGCGAACTCTCCTCACAGACCGCCCACGTCCTGCGCCCGAGCTTCTGGCCCACCACCCACGACATTCTCACCCCCCAGATGACCACGGGCGGCACCGCCATCTTCGCGATCCGTGCCGTGCTGGCGGCCACCGGATCACCGAATTGGGGGATCTACTCCGGCTACGAGTTCGTCGAGAACGTCCAGCGCCCCGGTTTCGAGGAGCAGATCGACAACGAGAAGTACGAGTACCGCCCGCGGGACTGGGAGGCCGCCGAGGCCACCGGCATCCCGCAGCTGCTCACCCTGCTCAACGGCGCACGCTCGCGACACCCCGCCCTCCAGCAGCTCCACCAGCTCACGGTCCATCCGACGTCCCATCCGGACCTGCTGTGCTTCTCCAAACACGTGCCCGCACGCTTCACCGACTCCGGTCACTCCGACACCGTCATCGTGGTGCTCTCCCTGGACCCCCACCACGACGTGGAGGGCAGCGTCGACCTCGACCTGTCCGCCCTGGGTGCGGACTCCGTGGACGGCGCTCCGGGCGGCCCGCGCCTCCAACTGGTCGATGAGCTCGACGGCACCCCCTACACCTGGGGCACCTCGAACTTCGTGCACCTGGGCCCGTGGACACGTCTCGCGCATGTCCTGACCGTCGACCCGCCCTCGCACCACTCCGCCTCCACCCACTGAGACCGCAGGACACACCACACATGACCGATCCCCTCCCACAGAGCGGCGTCCCCCTCGGGACACCACCGGGCGTCCCTCCCACCGTGCCCCCGAGCACCCAGGGCGACCCGGCCGCCACCGGGGCGATCCCCCGGGTCCGAGCGACCCCGCCACCACCCCCGCCCTCGTCCCCCACGACCGGTGCACGTCCTCTCCCCCCGGTGTCCGACGACCCCCAGTGGTACCGACGGGCGGTGTTCTACGAGGTGCTCCTGCACTCCTTCGCCGACTCCAATGGCGACGGTGTGGGCGACTTCCAGGGGCTCATCTCCCGGCTCGACTACCTCCAGTGGCTCGGGATCGACGCGGTGTGGGTGCCTCCCTTCTTCCCCTCACCCATGGCCGACGGCGGGTACGACATCTCCGACTACACCGGCGTCGACCCCCGCTACGGCACGATGGAGGACTTCCGCCTCCTGGTGATCGAGGCCCACTCCCGGGGCATCCGCATCGTGGTGGACATGGTGCTCAACCACACCTCCGACCAGCACCCCTGGTTCCAGGCGTCCCGGCGGGACCCCTCGGGCCCCTACGGGGACTTCTACGTCTGGCGGGACCGTCCCGCGGAGTACCTGGACGCACGGGTGATCTTCGTCGACACCGAGGACTCCAACTGGTCCTGGGACCCGGTGCGCCGACAGTTCTACTGGCACCGGTTCTTCAGCCACCAACCCGACCTCAACTTCGAGAATCCCGCGGTGCGTGAGGCCCTGCGCGATGTCGTGCGCTTCTGGTGCGCGACCGGGGTGGACGGCTTCCGCCTCGACGCGATCCCCTACCTCTTCGAGGAGGACGGGACGATCTGCGAGAACCTGGAGCCCACGCACCGATACGTGGCGAGCCTGCGCGAGATGGTGGACCACGAGTTCCCCGGCACCGTGATGATCGCGGAGGCCAACCAACCGCCCCACGAGGTCGTCGCCTACTTCGGCACGGATGACGCCCCCGAGTGCCACATCTGCTTCCACTTCCCGATCATGCCGCGCATCTTCGCGGCCCTGCGGGAGGAGTCCAGCCACGGCCTGCGCGAGGTCCTCGCCGCCACCCCGCCGCTGCCCAAGGGAGGCCAGTGGGGGACCTTCCTGCGCAACCACGACGAGCTCACCCTGGAGATGGTCTCCGAGGAGGAGCGCCAGCAGATGTACCACTGGTACGCCCCCGAGCCGAGGATGCGGGCCAATGTCGGCATCCGCCGTCGGTTGATGCCGCTGTTGCGGGGGTCGCGCCGGGAGGTGGAGCTGGCCGTCGCCCTGCTGCTGTCGCTACCGGGTTCGCCCTTCCTGTACTACGGCGACGAGATCGGGATGGGGGACGACATCAGCCTCCCCGACCGCAACGGTGTGCGCACCCCCATGCAGTGGGACGACTCCCCCGGCGCGGGCTTCTCCAGCGCCGACCCGGCGGACTTCTACCTGCCCCTGGTCTCGGCCCCCTTCTACGACCAGCGCGCCGTCAATGTCGCCGAACACCGCACGAGGGCGACCTCCATGCTCAACTGGACCCGTGCGATGCTCCTGACACGCCGCGCCCACCCGGCCTTCGGCATCGGCTCCATGAGCCTGCTGCCCACCTCGGACGACGCCGTGCTCGCCTTCCTGCGCCGCGACGAGGCCGAGACGATCCTGTGCGTCAACAACCTCTCGACCACTCCGCGCTCGGCGAGCATCCACCTGCCGGGCATGTCGGGATGGCGCCTGGCGGACGTGGGGTCCGGCAATCAGTTCCCCGACGTCGGCGAGGACGAGGCCGTCGACATCACCTGTGCGCGCCACGGTTTCTACTGGCTGTCCGTGTCCCTGCCGAAGGAGGAATCATGAGTGCTTCCTGGCCACCCGATGTCGACCTGCTCGACGTCATCGAACCCTGGCTGAGGACCCGGAGGTGGTTCCCCGGAGATGACACCTCGGAGTTGGAGCTGTTGGAGAACATCGACCTCTCCCCCGACTCGGCCCCCGCCGTCTGGGACGGTTCCCAGTCCCTGGAGCCGGTGTGGATCTCACTGGTGAGGGTGTCCACCGCCGTTCTCCAGGTGCCTCTGGTCCTCACCGACACCCGCCCGGTGGGCGCTGCCGGCGTCATTGACCGGGTGGCCGACGCCTGGCTGGTCGACGGACCCCAGCACCCGGCCTTCCTGCGCGCCTGGGCCCGACGTTCCGCCTGCGACCTGGGCGACGCGGACACCCTCACACCGGGGATCCTGGAGCAGGCGGGGCGCGCCCACCTGCTCACCGGTGAGCAGTCCAACTCCTCCGTCCTGCTGCCGGGCCCCACTCCGCGTGGTGTGCTCAAGGTCTTCCGTGTCATCGCCCCCGGCACGCACCCCGACCTTGAGGTCCCCCTGGCACTGGCCCGGTCCGGTTGGGGCAATGTCCCCGCCCCCCTGGCGCACATGGAGGTCCGGGTGCCCGACGACCCCTCGAGTGAGGAACGCCGGGGCGGCCCGGCGGTGTCGGGGGTCCTCGCACGTCTGGTCGAGGATGCCCGGGACGGCTTCCAGTTCTTCGTCTCCCTGGCTGCCGCTGCGGAGGACCCCACGGGCCCGGCCCGGGAGCTCGGCGCAGTGACCGCACGCATGCACGACAACCTGGCGGATATCTTCGGACGCGGGGTCCCGGGTTCGGGCGTCGCCCTCGCCGATCGCATCACCGGGAACCTCCGGGCAGCGGCGGCAGAGGTCCCCGAGCTCGCCGACGATCTCGTCGATCGGCTCTCCCACACGGTCGCCCGCGTCGCCGACCTGGGAGAACTCCCCCCACCCATCCGCATCCACGGGGACTACCACCTCGGGCAGACGCTGCTGGGCGCCGACGGCTGGTTCGTCCTGGACTTCGAGGGGGAACCCCTGCGCCCCCTGGAGGAACGACGACGCCGCGACCTGGCCCTCCGGGACGTCGCGGGGATGCTGCGCTCCTTCGACTACGCCCGCGCGCAGGCCGGGAGGGACCCTTTCTCCGCCCCGCGCCACCCCAATGCGGCGACCACCGCGGAGTTCCCTCCCCTGGCGCCCGACGCGCCCGCACCCGACAGTGGGGGCCCCACCGACGGGCGCGCGTGGTGCGGTGCTGCCGAGAACGCATTCCTCGACGGCTACACCGACGGGCACGGTCTGGGAGGGGTCAACGACACCCTGGTCCGAGCCCTCATGGTGGAGAAGGCGGCCTACGAGCTCGTCTACGAGCACCGACTGCGTCCGTCCTGGATCTCGATCCCCCTCGACGCGCTGCGGGACCTGGCGGCGGACGGGGGCTGAGGAGCAGGGCGCACAACCTCCGCCCGGGCCCCGGACCGGAGTGCGCACGCGCCCACCCGGAAGACGCTCCCGGCGCCCGCTCACGTGGGAGGATTGGGTCATGGAACTCACACCTGTCCCCGTCGAACCGGACACCCTCGATGCAGTCGCCCAGGGCAGCCACTACCTGCCCCACTCGGTGCTCGGCGCGCACCTCGGGCAGGGCTCGGTGACCATCCGGACAGTCCACAAGCTGGCGGATGCGGTCGACATCGTCACCGCGCACGGCACCTGGCCCGCCACCCATGAGCGCTCCGGTGTGTGGGTGGCCGTCCTGCCGCTGGACCACATCCCCGACTACCGGGTGCAGGTCACCTACGGGGACCAGAAGACCTCTGTCGACGACCCCTACCGCTTCCTGCCCACCCTGGGAGAGATGGACACCTACCTGATCTCCGAGGGCCGCCACGAGGAGCTCTGGGAGGTCCTGGGATCCCACCTCAAGCACTACTCGGGAGAGATGGGCGAGGTCGAGGGAGTGGCATTCGCCGTCTGGGCCCCCAATGCCCGCGCAGTGCGCGTGGTCGGGGACTTCAACTTCTGGGACGGCACGACCACCGCCATGCGCACCCTGGGGGTTTCCGGCGTGTGGGAGATCTTCGTGCCCGGCGTCGGCGTGGGCGCACGCTACAAGTACGAGATCCAGGGTCCCGGCGGCAACTGGTTCCAGAAGGCCGATCCGCTGGCCCGCGCCACCGAGATCCCCCCGGCAACGGCCTCGGTCGTCACCGACCAGTTCCACCAGTGGGAGGACGGGGAGTGGATGGACGCCCGTCCCGGGCACATCCCCCACCGTGAGCCCATGTCCGCCTACGAGGTTCACATCGGGTCCTGGAAGCAGGGCCTGGGCTACCGTGGCCTCGCCGACGAGCTGATCCCCTACCTGCAGGAGACGGGCTTCACCCACGTGGAGTTCATGCCGGTGGCCGAGCACCCCTTCGGGGGCTCCTGGGGCTACCAGGTCACGTCCTACTACGCCCCCACGGCCCGCTACGGGACACCCGATGACTTCCGCTACCTGGTGGACCGCCTGCACCAGGCCGGCATCGGGGTCATCCTGGACTGGGTGCCCGCGCACTTCCCCAAGGACGACTGGGCACTGGCCCGTTTCGACGGCACTCCCCTGTACGAGGACCCGGATCCCCTGCGCGGCGAGCACCCGGACTGGGGCACCTACGTCTTCAACTTCGGTCGGCGGGAGGTCCGCAACTTCCTGGTGGCCAACGCCCTGTACTGGTTGGAGGAGTTCCACGTCGACGGACTGCGCGTGGACGCCGTGGCCTCGATGCTCTACCTCGACTACTCCCGCAAGGACGGGCAGTGGCGCCCCAACCAGTACGGGGGCCGCGAGCACCTGGAGGCCATCCAGTTCATCCAGGAGGCCAATGCCACCGCCTACCGCCGGGACCCGGGCATCGTCATGATCGCCGAAGAGTCCACGGCGTGGCCGGGTGTCACTGCTCCGACGTCAGGGGGCGGCCTCGGATTCGGCATGAAGTGGAACATGGGCTGGATGAACGACACCCTGCGCTACATGCGTGAGGACCCGGTCAACCGCCGCTGGCACCACGGGGAGCTGACCTTCTCCCTGGTCTACGCATTCTCGGAGAACTTCGTCCTGCCCCTCTCCCATGACGAGGTCGTCCACGGCAAGGGATCCCTCTACGCCAAGATGCCCGGCGACGACTGGCAGAAGCTGGCCGGCCTGCGCGACCTCTACGCCTACCAGTGGTCGCACCCCGGCAAACAGCTGCTGTTCATGGGCCAGGAGTTCGGACAGCAGCAGGAGTGGAACGAGACCTACAGCCTCGACTGGTGGCTGCTGGACCAGGAGGGTCATTCCGGGCTCCAGAAGCTCGTCTCACGACTCAACGAGGTCTACCGTTCCGAGCCGGCGCTCTGGGACGACGACTACACGGGCTTCGAGTGGATCGACGCCTCCGACGGGGACCACAACGTCATCTCCTACCTGCGCAAGGGAGCAGCCGCGGACGGCTCCCAGCGGGTGCTGGTGTGCGTGGCGAACTTCGCCGGAAATCCGCATGAGGGCTACCGGGTCGGGCTGCCCTTCGCGGGCACCTGGCAGGAGGTGCTCAACACCGACGACGAGGAGTTCGGTGGCTCCGGCGTGAGCAACCTCGGGCCCCTGGTGGCCGAGGACGTCCCCTGGAACGGCCGACCGGCCTCCGTCGAGCTGCGCATCCCGCCCCTGGGTGCCGTCTGGCTGACGCCGCGCAGCGATCAGGACTCCGCGAAGTAGGAACCGGGCCGAGCCGCCCTCGTACGCCCGTCTGTCCGCGGTCACGGCCGGAGCGGGGCGTGCCTCGCGGGTCGGGAGGGGCGTGCCTCGCGGGTCGGGAGGGGCGTGCCTCGCGGGTCGGGAGGGGCGTGCCTCAGACCAGGAGCAGCGTGGAGAGGCGGCGGCGGGCGGACTTCACGTCCTCGGTCCCACCGGCCACCCGGAAGAGGTCGAGCAGACGCACCCGCGCCGCCTCGCGCTGGTCGTCGTCGGCCGGGTCGGCGATGATGCCGAGCAGCAGGTCGAAGGCGCCGCTCTGGTCACCCGCCCCGAAGAGTGCATCGGCCCGCGCAGCCGGGTCCGTGCTGTCGGCCTCCCCCGCCACGCGCTGGGCGACACGGACACGGGCCAGCTCCGACTTCGCGACCTCGTCACGCGGGTTGCGGTCCACGACCTTCTCCCAGGCCGCGATCGCAGCAACCAGATCGCCCGACTGCTCCGCGGCGAGGGCGGGCAGGTGTTCCGGCGGGGTGGGTGCCTCCGTCTCCTCGGCACTCACCTGGACGCGTCCCGTCACTCCCATCTGGGAGGCTGCCTGGAGCAGCTGCTCGATGACCGGAGCCACCTGCTCCTTCACGGGACTGCCCTGGAAGAGGGGCACGGGACGACCACCCACCAGTGCGACGACCGCGGGCAGGGACTGCACCTGGAAGGCCTGGGCGATGGCAGGGCTCGCATCTGCGTCGATCTCGGCCAGCTGGAAGCTCCCGGCGGCCTCGCGCGCGACGTCCTCCATCACGGACAGCGCCCCCTTGGACGCCAGGGAGTGGGAGGACCACAGGACGACGACGACGGGTACTGTGCGCGAGTTCGCCATGACGGACTCGAAGGTCGCCTCCGTGACCTCGGTGATGAGTGGCACGTCGAGTCCGGCGCTCACCACCGCAGAGTCTCTGCCCTGCTGCTGGGGGCCCGGTTCCCCGTGCCCCACGGCCGCGAGGTCCACCGCCCCGTGGGAATCGACGTGGGCCATGGCGTCCTCCGGGGACGACGGGCCCGAAGGGGCCCCGGTCCCGCTGGTGGTGTCCCTGGTCCCGGTTGGATCACTCACGCTGTTCATTCTCCTTCAGGTTTGGCCGAGTCGTCCCTGCTGGTCGACTCGATGGCGCGTTCCACGCCCACAAGGCTCACCTTGCCCTGCGCCCCCTCCGCAGGGATGCGGAACAGGGCCGTGACGAGGTAGTTCACCGTGACGGTGCCGATGACGGAGTCATCGCCCTCGTTGAGGGCGGCGGCCTTCCCTCCCAGCTTCATCGTGGACCGGGCAACCGTGCGGTCGTAGACATGTGAGTAGGTGAAGGCCCCAGAGACCAGTGCCGAGCCGTCGGCCAGGACGACCCCCGAGACGGGGAAGTCGCCCGTGCCCGCCTCGGCCTTGACATTGCCTGCCGCCTGCACCGAGTCGTTGAGGCTCTTGACGTCAGCGAGGTAGATGGTGGCGAACTCGTCAGTGGTGAAGGAGTCGTCACCGGCGTTGCCTGCGTTGAGCATGTCCACATACCCCGAGACCGCGTCCGTGGGTGACATGGTGAATCCGGTGGCGTCGCCACCGAGGTACGGCGCCCCCTGGGCGATGGAGAGCGTGGTGATCGATGTGCCCCCCAGGAGACGCACCCAACTCTGCAACCTGTAGGGTTCGCGCGCCCCCTGCTGGGCGATGAGGAAGACGTAGGGCAGCCCACCGTCGGTCGCCTCTGAGACGTCGACGACGGCACGCGGCCAGGAGGAGGCATTCGTGACCGTGAGGGACTGGGCGGCGAAGTCCAGTGCGGGCACCGCTGAGCCGTCGGCCTCCGCCAGGGCGTACTGCGCCTTGCGCATCCGCAGGGCCGGGTCCGTGACCCGGGGACGCAGCAGGTCGACGTCCTTCGCCGTGTCACCGGCGGCCACCGTCGTGCTGATGGAGGTCAACAGGGAGTCGACGCGGTCTGCATCGAGGTTCGGCGCACCACTCTGCGCGCCCGACTGCGCCCCGGACTGCGCGCCTGACTGCGCACCCGACTCGACGATGATGTCCCCCTGGGCACAGCTCGCCAGTGG
>JBQEKJ010000014.1:4732-18556 GCA_052103835.1 Pauljensenia sp. | reverse complement strand
GGCGCTCCTGACTCTTGTGTGGGTCATTGGCGGCCTGGGAGGGTGGGCTTGTGGCGCCCGAGGGTGAGCATGGCCATGGCGATGAGGGGCTGGGCTGTGTGGAAGCCGAATGCGACGCGGGTGATGAGGCGGATCTTGGTGTTGGTGGACTCGATGAGCCCATTGGAGAGGTTGTGTTCGATCGCGGCGAGGATGCGGTCTCGGTGTCTGACGATGGTCTTGGACAGTTTCACGAACGCGGGGATCTGGCAGCGTCGCGCCCAGCTCAGCCACTTCTCCAGCGCGTCGACGGCGGCGTCGTAGGGAAGCTGGAACACCACACGTAGGCCCTCCTTGAGCAGGTAGGCGCGATGCAGCCTCGGGTCGGTCTTCGCGATCCACTCCAGCTTGACCTGCTGGTTCTCGGTCAAGTTCTCCGGGTTCTTCCACAACGAGTACCGGGCGCCCTTCAAGGCCTTCGCCCGCTCGGAGGCCGACCGTGGTGGTGCATCCTTGCGGGGCCGTCCGATGCTGCGCTGGGGTTCGCTCCTGGCCTGGGCTCGGGCCTGGTTCCACGACTGGCGCCGGACCTCATCGAGTGCCTCGGTGGCCCACTTGACCACGTGGAACGGGTCCGCCACACGCACCGCGTTGGGGCACCGTTGCGCGACGATGGAGTCAATGAAGTCCGCCCCATCAGCGGACACGTGCGTGATCAACTGGCAACGATCCTCACCGAGGAGATCGAAGAACTCACCCACCGCCTTCTTGTCCCGCCCCTCACCAGCCCACACCAGCTGGCGGGTGTCGTGGTCGACGACAACCATCAGGTACTTGTGGCCCTTCTTGTAACTGACCTCGTCGATCCCGATGCGCCTCAGCCCCTCGAACCTGTCCTGCTTCCCCTCGGCGTCAGCCCATACCCGGGAGATGATCGCCCCGACCGTGCGCCACGCGATCCTCATCAACTCCACCACGGTCGTCTTCGAGGAACGAGTGGCCAACCACGCGACCTGATCATCAAAGACCCGGGTATGACCAGCACCGTGGCGAGCCCACGGCACGTGCGCGACCACGACGCCATGCTCCCGGCACCGCACCCGTGGACACTCGGCCTCCACGAACGCCTGGATACAGCCCAGATCCAGGCTGCGCCACCGGCGCCTGCCGGGACCAGGATCGTAGCCCGGGCTGCGCCGCCGACACACACCACAGCGACCACGCTCACGCGAGCGAGGCCGCACATGCGCGATCAGCGAGGCGGCGTCCTCGTCGAACTCAACCCGCTCAATCACCGCTTTGTCGATCCCGAGCAGAACCCGCCATATGCTGACATCACGCACGCCGCTTCTCCTGACCACAGGTCCTGTTGCCTTCGAACAGCTCAGAACCTATTCAGGAAGCGGCGTGCGGCCCACTCCGGCGCGCACAGACACCCACAGATACGTCAGGAGCGCCGGAAATCTGTGCCTGTTCCCGCCCAGGGATCGACGAGGGCGGGGTCCCGGCCTGCCGATCGGTGGGATGCATCTCCGGAGTGGAGGCACGAGCGGACAACGAACAGGGCTCTGAACTGCACAGATCGAGGGCGCGGGCGATCGGGACGGCACGCAGGGGAGCGATGTGGGGAGGCAGGGTGGTGCGAAGTGGAGGTGGTGCGTGGAGCGGGGTGGGGATGGGGTGCGGGGTTGGGGTGGGGATGCGGGTGGAGCGGGGTGGGGACCCGGCGGGTGGCACGAGCGCCTGTCGGGTTCTCTGCGCCAGCACGTGGAGTGATGTGGGGAGCCGCCTGGAACGGAGGAGGGCCGGTCCGGCTCAGGGGACGAGCAGCTCCTGACCGGGGTCAGCGTCGACCGTCAGCGGTCCTGGCGCCGGTCCCAACGACGTTCCTGGCCGGACATGAAAGCGGACCAACCCTTCGGCTTCTGGGGTCTGCCGGCGGGTCCGGGCTCCTGTGTCCGTCCCTGTCCGGGATCCGTGTGGAGTGCCAGGAGGACTCCCCCGACCATCATCGCGAAACCGATGACCCCCAGCACGATGGCCCAGATGATCTGCCCCACGGAGACGCCCGCGAGGACGACACCGAGGCCCGCGAGCGCGAGCACCGAACCCGCCGCGAGCCGACGCGGATTGAGACGACCCGGAGCTGCAGGAACGTCGGAGGGCCGGGCCTTGGCGGACATGGTCGAGGCAAGGTCCGGATCGGCGCGCCGGAGCTCGGCCTCCATCTGTTCGAGAACCTGCTTCTCGTAGTCGGACAACGCCACCGGGCACCTCCTCAGGGGTCGAAGGATCGCGTGCGCCCAGTCTACTGTGCGCGGGCCCGCCCCCACCATTCCAGTCACGCATCCTTGTCAAGGAGTGAGGCCGGTCCGACCGCCGATCCACCGAAGCGTTCCCGGACGGCGTCCATGGCGCGCTCGGCAGCGAGTGGGCGGCCATCCTCGTCGAGGGTGACAGCGATCCCGTCACTGCGGCGCTGGAGGTTCTCCACCCTGACCCCCAGCAGGCGCACCCCTCCGGTGGGCAGGGACTCGCGGGCGAAGAGTGCCCCGGACGCCCGGGCCACCTCGCGCCCGACATCGGTGGGCGCGGGCAGCGTGACCGAGCGGGTGATGGTGGTGAAATCGGCCCCGCGCAGCTTGATCGCCACTGTCCACGCCACCATGCCTGATGCGCGCAGTCTGACCGCGCACTGGTGGGAGGCACGCAGGATGAATCGCTCCAGGGCATGGCGGTCCACCACGTCCTCGGAGAAGGTGGACTCGGTGCCGACCGACTTCTCCTCCCGGCCGGTGACGATCCGACGCCTGTCGATGCCCCAGGCGAGGTCGTGGAGGTGATGACCGGAGGACTGCCCCACCAGCTTCACCAGGCGCGTGAGGTCGGTGTGGGCGAGGTCGCCGATGGTCACGATCCCCTCACGGTCGAGGACCTCTCCCGTCCGACCCCCGACCCCCCACAGGGCACCGACGGGCAGACCGTGGAGGAAGTCCACCGTGGCATCCGCGGGGATGAGCAGCAACCCGTCAGGTTTCGCATGTGAGGAGGCGATCTTCGCGACGCTCTTGGTGGTCGCGATCCCGACCGATGCCGGCAGCCCGACCTCGTCGCGGATGCGTCTCCTGATGTCCGTGCCAATGCGGACCGGACCCCCCAGCCGGCGGCGCGCACCCGAGACATCCAGGAAGGCCTCATCGACACTGACCTGTTCGAGGGACGGGGTGATGCTGGCGAGCACCCGCATGACACGGTGCGAGTACTCCCCGTAGAGGGAGTGACGTCCCTGGACGACCTGCGCCTGCGGGCACAGTGCGCGGGCCCGACCCGTCGGCATGCCGGCGCGCACGCCCATCGCCCGGGCAGGATAGGTCGCCGACGTGACGACACCGCGCGACCCCGTCCCGCCGACGATGAGGGGCCGTCCCGCCAGCGACGGATCCTCGGCGATCTCGACCGAGGCGAAGAAGGAGTCCATGTCCACATGGAGCACATCGGTGCCCGAGTCATCGTGTCCCCAGTCGCGGCGCGCGCGCGAGTCCCTCGGCGCGTTGGACATGGCGCTCACCCCCTCGTCCCAATCGTAGGTGTGGGCATGGGCGTTTCGGAGGCGCGACCGGCGCGGAAGCGACGAGGGTGGGCAACCGGACGCATGTCCGCACACACACCCGGCCCCACATCGACAGTCAGGGAGGGACACACTTCGGAGGTCGCAGCACCGGGCGGCACTACAGTTGCCCTCATGTCGAGACGCACCGTGCCCCGTGGGAGTGAGCGCTTCGAGGTGTCCTCCGGCACCGCCACCCTGCGTTGGGACGGGACGAGGGCGACTCTGTTGCTGGACGATGTGGAGTCCTCGAACGTGGATGTCGCTGACCCCACGCATCTTGAGTTCGAGTACATGCAGCACATGGATGCCGCGCTGGACACTCTCATGCCCTCCCCCACTCCCGTGCGTGCACTGCACCTGGGAGCTGCTGCCTGCGCCCTGCCCTGGGCATGGGCGCGGAGTCGGCCGGGGTCGCGCCAGGTCGCGGTCGAGATCGACCAACTCCTCGCCGAGCACGTCCGGGAATGGTTCGACCTGCCGCGTTCCCCTGAGCTGCGCATCCGTGTCGGGGATGGGCGAGATGTACTCTCCCGGGCACGGCCCGGGGCCCTGGACGTCGTCGTGCGCGATGCCTTCGACCACGGCGCGGTCCCCTCCTCCCTCGGCACGGTGGAGGCAGCTCGGGAGGCCGCCCGGGCCCTGCGCCCAGGGGGCCTCTACCTCCTCAACGCCGCCCACGGTGGACCCGCGGATGCCCGACCCGACGTCTCTGCGTTGCTGGAGGTGTTTCCCCTGGTGTGCGCCGTGACGGATCCGAAGGTGGGTCGCTCCCAGAGGCGCGGCAATGTCCTGCTGGTCGCACAGACGTCATCCCACGAGGATGACCGCCTCAACCTCGACGAGCTCGACCGGCACCTGCGCCGACTCCCCCTTCCGGCGCGCGTGCTGCGGGGTCGTGCCCTGGAGCGCTGGACCGCGGGAGCACCTGCTCCCCGGGATCCGTCGGCAGTGCAGGCTCTGCGGGCACCGGAACCCTCCGCCCGTTCCTGACCGCCCGGGCACGCCCCCATTCCTCGGGGACTCCGACACCGGATCCCCGGCGCCACGCCGGGAACCTGCGCCGTGCAGCCGGGCCTCCAGGCCGAGTGCCCGAGTCTCCTCAGCTGGTCCTCCCAGCGCGACGTCGGGAGACGGCCCACGCGCAGAGGAGCACTCCGACCACTCCGATCATCCATGTGACGCCCTGCAGTGCCATCGCGACGCGGAAGTCCGCCCAGACGTAGTCGCGTCCGGTCGAGACGCGGTCCAGGGCCCATCCGATGCCCTGGACTGCCAGGAGTGTGGCGGTGAATCCCCCCATGTTCGTCGTTCCGATCGCCGTGCCGAGGCGGTGGCGCGCAGTGCCGTCACGCACGATTTCGAACCCGATCGATGAGGAGACCCCGGCTGCGGAGAGCACGACCGCCAGGACCACTGCGGTCCACGGCGCCGGCGGTGCCGACGGTGCCAGGACTGCGACCCAGGCCAGCGCCGCCAGGACCGCGCAGAACACCACCCCGGGCACCCTCCACGTGGGTCGGCGCGCCGTGAGGTGACCGAAGACGGGACCGAGCGCGATGTTGGCCGCGGTGAACACGACGAGCACACCTGCGGCACTCGACTTCTCCATGCCCATCCCCAAGGTCATGAAGGGCACTCCCCACAGGAGCGTGAAGGTCATGGCGGGACCCGCACCCGACCAGTGCGTGAAGAACCCCAGCCAGGCCGAGGGAGAACCGAGGACCTCCCGCAGGGTCGTGCCGAGCGGTTCGCGCTGCGGTGACCCGCCAGGGGAGGGCTCGGAAGACGTCGGACGGACAGTCGGTGACGCGGGCACAGCGGGCACAGCGGGCGCGCCCTCGTCGATGCCTGCCACTGCGGGCGATGGGGCGTCGCGGACGAGGGTCAGCACCACGAGGGCGGCCGCGAAGCTGAGTCCGGCCATGACCCCGAAAGCCGTCCCCCACCCGAAACGGTGGAGCACACCCATGAAGGGCACGGCCGAGATGACCTGGCCCAGCAACCCGAAGATCGAGGTCAGCTGGGTGAGCAGCGGGATCCGGAAGGGGGTGAACCAGGAGGGGATCAACCTGAGCACCGACACGAAGGCGGTCGCGTCACCGACTCCCAGCAGCACCCTCGCCGCGAGTGCGGAGGGGATGTCCTGCGCGAGCGCCATCGCCACCTGGGCGAGGGCGACGAGGAGGGCTCCCGTCCCCAGCATGCGCCGCGGTCCCCACCGGTCCAGGGCCAGACCGACAGGAATCTGGGCCATCCCGTAGACGCCCACCTGCACGCTGGAGAAGAGGGCGAGGGTGGCGGCCGGCATGTCGAAGCGTGCCATCGCCTCGACGCCGGCAACCCCCAGCGAGGTCCGCCCGGCGATCGCGCAGATGTAGGCCGCCATGGCGCAGGCCCACACGGCCAGGGCGGCGCCTGCGGGTGCGGGGCGTGAGGGGGAGGAGTTCACGCGCTCACCTCTCCGGACGTGGAGACCCGGTGGTGCCCGGCGGGGGTGGACATGAAACACCTGGCAGAAGCAGGAGTGCGGCGCCCGGCAGGTGCGGGAGCGCGGTTCCTCGGGCTCACTTGGCGACCGGTGAATGCGGTGGCGCGGCGGACCCGCCCCGGACCGCAGTGCAGCGGCGCGCGGAGCGGGTGGGCTCAGTCGCCCCGGGGCATCTCCCACTGGTCGTCGATGCGGTGGCGGGGACGTCGGGTGTCCGGTGCCGAGGAACTGTCCGGGTCGTCGTGGCGACCTGCGAGGCGGTCCAGCACGTCCTGGACGGAGTCCGCGTGCTCGTCCGACCCGATGCCGTCATGGGACACACCGTCGAGGTCGTCCTCAGCGGGGTGTGCCGTCTCCTCGCCCACGCCTTCACCGGTACCACCTCCTGCTCGCCTCGACTGGTTGGCGAGGTAGGCCTCGAGGACATCACCGATGTCCCGATCCTCTGACTCGTCCCATTCGCCGTCCGAGATCGAGGGCGATGCGCCTTCCTCCGCCATGGCATCGTAGTGCCGCTCGAGGGCCTGCACGGTCCGCTCGACCTCAGGGTTGGCCTCCACGAGCGCCGACACCTGCGCGATGTCCTCGGAGGCGCCACGCTCCAGGTCACCGACCGGGAGCGAGAGGTCACCCAGGTCGGAGAGCTTGCCGAGCAGGGCCGAGGCCGCGCGCGGGTAGGCGTTGTCCGCCATGTAGTAGGGCACGGCAGCCAGCAGTGTTGCTCCGTCGATGCCCGTGGTCGAGAGCCTCTCCTGCAGGAAGGCCGACAGGGGCGCGGGGAACTGCATCGTGCCCGACATCTGGGGTTGTTCGGGCACCAGGGCCGGATCCGTGGCCTGTACGTGGACGGGCGTCGGGCGCGTGTGGGGAACGCCGGCGGGGATGCCGTGGATGGAGAAGGAGATCTCCACACCCGCATCGTGGGCCAGCTCGGCGACGGTCTGGGAGAAGGTCTCCCACTTCGCGTCCGGCTCCGGGCCGTGGAGCAGGAGGACGGGGTGGCCCAGATCGTCGTGGACCAGGTCCAGGGCGATCTCAGGAGTCTCCACCCCGGTGGTGACCCAGTCCTCAACCGTCATGACGGGACGGTGGGAGCGGTAGTCGATGAACTGGTCGGAGTCGAAGGTCGCGACCCGCTCCCCGCCCAGAGTGCGCAGCATCTGCATGACCGCGAGTGACCCCGCCGCGCCTGCATCCATGGCGCCGTCGAAGTGGGTGAGGAGGATCGGGGCGCGTGCACCCGATGCCGGTCCGGCGGCGTAGAGCCCACTGTGACGATCCTCGTGGCGTTCGTCCACCATCATTCCTCCCCCTCCCGATCCGGGACCGACACCTGCGGTCGACCCTCCTGCGATGATGCCTCCACGCTACCCGCGCGGATGCGCCCGGGCGAGGGGGGACCCGTAGATTGCGCCATGGGGGGAATCGGGAATGGACCCGCGACACACCTCGGTGTCGCCACGTGGGGGCACTGCGGTGTCCGCGGTGTGGTGGTCCCCACGAGCGCCCCGGCAATAGGGCACAATGGACAACCGGTTTTCGTCGAGGGAGGCATGCATGAGCGAGGACGGCACCCGGTTGCAGCGCTACGACAGCGAGCTTGCCGCTGAGCAGGCATTCGTGGATCGCGCCTATGCCCGTCTCGACGACACCCGGGACCGCTACCGGGCCAACCAGCGGGCCGCCGAGGCCAGTCCCGGTGTCGGCAATGCCCAGGGACTCACGGAGCGTGACGCCATCGCCGCCCACTACGGCGACCAGGCAACCCGGTTGGAGCAGGTCGGTGAGCGATTGGTGTTCGGGCGTGTCGACTCCCGCGACGACCAGGTCCGCTACATCGGTCGCATCGGCCTGCGCGACGACGACGGCTCCCGCCTGCTGGTCGACTGGCGCGCGCCCGCGGCACGCCCCTTCTACCAGGCCACCGCCGTGGAACCACAGGGCATCGTGCGCCGGCGCCACATCGCCAGTCGCCTGCGACGGGTGACCGGCCTGGAGGACGAGCTCCTCGACGCCGGTGGGGCGGACGAGGGCGACCTGTCCCTGCAGGGTGAGGGCGCGCTGTTGTCGGCACTCACACAGGCCCGCGACGGCCGCATGGGTGACATCGTCGCCACGATCCAGGGCGAACAGGACCGGGTGATCCGGGCCGAGGACCAGGGGATCATGGTCGTCCAGGGTGGTCCCGGCACCGGCAAGACCGCCGTCGCCCTGCACCGCGCCGCCTACCTGCTCTACGCGGAGCGGGAGCGTCTGGAACGCACGGGCGTCCTCGTGGTGGGGCCCTCGCGGGTCTTCCTGCACTACATCGAGCAGGTGCTCCCCTCCCTGGGTGAGTCCGGGGTGGTCACCCTGACCATCGGGGACCTCGTACCCGGCACCCATGCCACCATCCACGACACCGAGGAAGTGGACGCCGCCAAGGGTGACGAGGCGTGGGTGGAAGTCCTGCGTGGCGCGGTGCGCGCACTGCCGCGGGTGCCGGAGAGCAACCAGGTCCTGCAGGTGTGGAACCGCACCGTCACACTCGAGCCTGCCGATGTGGTCGCTGCCCGCAGCCGGGCACGGCGCAGCGGCAAGCCGCACAATGTCGCCCGTGAGGGCTTCGCACTGGACCTCATCGACGTGCTCGCACGTCGCCTCCTCCAGCAGGTCGGGGACGTGGATCCCTCCGATGCCGAGGGATACCGCGAGGAGCTGGAGATGTGGCGCTCCGAGGTGCGCGACTCCCTCGATGCACGCCGGGCCATCAACCTCGCCTGGATGCCCACACCTGCCGCCCGTCTCCTCGAACGGCTCTACGCACGACCGGAACAGCTCGCGGCGCTCAATTCCCAGGTGTCGCCCCGCCTGGACCAGCACCAGCTGGAGTTGGTGCAGCGCCCGAAGGGCTCTCGCCTGACCATCTCGGACATCCCGCTGCTGGACGAGTTGGAGGAACTCCTGGGCACCACGTCGGCCGTGCGGGTGCGGCGCGAGGACGCGCAGCGCCGCCGCGAGGACGAAGAGGTGGCCCGCGCCCGTGAGGCGATCGCGTCCCAGGGCCTGGGAGGGGGGATCGTCAGTGCGGAGATGCTGGCCAGCCGGGCACGCGGCCAGGTGGAGGCCGCCCCACTCGCCGAACGGGCAGCCAGCGACCGGACCTGGACCTACGGCCACGTCGTGGTCGACGAGGCCCAGGAGCTCAGCCCCATGGCCTGGAGGGCCCTGCTGCGGCGCTGCCCGTCGCGGTCCTTCACCGTCGTCGGTGACCTGGACCAGCGCCGGGGCCACGACCGTCCCGCCACCTGGGAGCAGTCGCTGGGGCCGGCCGCGCGCGCCCTGTCCGCTGAGTACGTGCTCTCGGTGTCCTACCGCACACCTCGGACCCTGATGGAACTCGCCGAGCACACCATGGCCGCCCTGGGCGAGCCCGTGCGTTTCCCCCTGCGTGCGGTGCGCGACGCCGAGGACGCCTACGCGGTCACCCGTGTAGGGGGCGGGGCGAGTGCTCCCTCGGACCGGGACCTCGACCCACTGTGGGCACGCGTCCGGGACATCGTCGAGCAGGAGACCGCCCACCTGGACTCCCTGGACGGCGAGGGGCGCGGTCGCCTCGCGGTTTTGGTGGGGGCGGATCGTGCCGCTGCCTGGGGCGCGGACACAGAGGGATTCACCGGGCTGGACCAGCGCATCAGCCTGTTGGGTGCGGTGGGGTCCAAGGGCCTGGAGTTCGACACGGTGGTGCTGGTGGAGCCCTCGGAGATCCTCGCCGACGGTCCCGGGGACCTCTTCGTCGCCCTGACCCGCTCCACCCAGCGACTCCACGTCGTCTCGGCCGGCGATCTACCCCCGGGCCTGGACGCCCCGCACGCCTGACTGACCCCCTCCATCCATCCCTCACGAAGATCGCTCGGTTCCGGGGTCCTCTCGGTTCCGGGGTCCGCTCGGCAGCGTGACAATTCCGAGCTCGGGGGTCCGCTCCGCACGGCCGCCGCACCCGAACTGAGATCCCCCGTCCCGTGGCGGCGCAGCACACCGTCGGTGCGGCCGCAGCTTGTGCGGGAATGCACCCAGTTTCCTCACCTGCGGGGGACCCCGGCCGAGGGAGGGCCAGCATCGTTGCAGGTCAGAGCGGAACAGAGCGGACCAGCGCATCGGTCCGGGACTCCGGTGACGAGAAACTGGGTGCATTCCTGCACATAGGGCCCGCGCACCGAGCCGGACCAGCGGGCTCGCACCCGCGCGCCATGCCATTTGGCGCACCCACGGGTTGGGGGGTGTGTCCCCCGCCGGGGAGAATGCCCACCGACGCCGTCCCCGTACGCCTCCCGACGTGGGCACCACCACGTCCACGCGCTGGGCCCGGGGCCACCCCACGGCACCTTTCTGACACCATGGTGGGCATGACGCGCGCGCTGCTCCTCGAGAACCCCCACATCGACGCCGACACCATCTTCAACTCCAACGACATCCAGGTGACCCGCATCAAGGGAGCCCTGGACGAGGAAGACCTGATCAAGGCCCTCAACGGTTTCGAGATCCTCGGCATCCGCTCCAAGACCACGGTTTCACGCCGCGTGCTCGAGGCCCATCCCCAACTCGCCGCCATCGGCGCGTTCTGCATCGGCACCAACCAGATCGACCTCGCCACGGCCACCGAGCGCGGTGTGGCCGTCTTCAATGCCCCCTACTCCAACACCCGCTCCGTCGTCGAGCTTGCGATCGGCGAGATCATCGATCTGACGCGGCGCGTCACGGTGAAGAACTCCAAGCTCCACCGCGGCATCTGGGACAAGTCTGCTGACGGTGCACATGAGGTGCGTGGACACACCCTGGGCATCATCGGCTACGGCAACATCGGCACACAGCTCTCAGTCCTGGCCGAGGCCCTGGGACTCAATGTCATCTTCTACGACGTCGCCGAACGCCTGGCCCTGGGCAATGCGAAGCGCATGCCCGACCTCGGTTCGGTCCTGCGCGAGGCCGACATCGTCTCCATCCACGTCGACGGTTCCTCCACCAACTCCGAGCTCTTCGGGGACCACGAGTTCTCCCAGATGAAGCAGGGCGCGCTCTTCATCAACCTGTCACGCGGCTTCGTCGTCGACATCGAGGCCCTGCGCTCCCACCTGATCTCCGGGCACCTCGGAGGCGCCGCCATCGATGTCTTCCCTGATGAGCCCAAGGCGAACGGTGACGAGTTCATCTCCCCCCTGGCGGGCCTGGACAACGTCATCCTCACCCCCCACGTGGGAGGATCCACCGAGGAGGCCCAGCTGGACATCGGCCGCTTCGTCTCCTCGAAGGTCTCGGAGTACCTCCACACCGGGTCCACCGACATGAGCGTGAACCTGCCCAACCTCACACTCGCCGTGACACCCTCCAGCCGCTACCGCATCCGCCTGATCCACCGCAACACGCCCGGCGTGCTGGCGCTGGTCAACCAGACCTTCGCGGAGTCCGGCGCGAACATCAATGGCCAGATCCTGGGCACTGCCGGCCCCATCGGCTACGTGATCACGGACATCTCCTCCGAACTGCCCCTGGAGGCGCTGGAGGCGATCTCCACCATGGCGGACACCGTGCGCCTGGTCGTCGACCCCATCTGAGCTCTTCGGCGTACGAGGGCGGCCCCGGACCGGTGTTCACCATCAGCTCAGGACCGCGTCCGCCCTCCACGCGCGAGGTCGACCTACGGTAGCGTAGGCTCGGGGTGTGGACGAGACATCTGGAGGACCGATGACGCTGACCGACGAGCTCCGGAAGGGCTATGCACCCGGCGTCCCCTACACCGTGTACGTGGGTGATGAGCGCATCACCGACATCCTGGAGGACGTCGCCTCGCGATACCCGGACCGGGCCGCCCTCGACTTCTTCTCACGATCCACCTCCTACACCGACCTGGTCGACCAGTCCCGCCGTGGCGCGTCTGCCCTGGCTGCGGCAGGAGTCCGACCGGGTGACCGTGTGGCACTCGTCATGCCCAACTGCCCCCAACACGTCATCGCCGTCTTCGCGACCATGTTCCTGGGTGCCATCGTCGTCGAGCACAATCCACTGGCCCCCAGTGGTGAACTGCACGAGGAGTTCAAGCGCCATGACGCACGCGTCGTGATCGCCTGGGAGAACTCCATCGAACGCCTCGACTTCCTCGACCCCTCGGTCCGCATCTTCGGCATGGACCTCTCCCGGGCGCTCCCCACCGCCTCCCGTGTCCTGCTGGGACTGCCCCTGCCGGCGGCGCGCCGCAAGCGCGCCGAGCTCAGCGCACCCACACCGACCAGTGTCATCTCCTGGGACCGCGCTCTCGCCCGGGCTCCGCGGTGGGAGGGAGAGTGCCCCTCGGACGCCGGCGAGCCCGCACTGCTGCTGCACACCGGGGGCACCACCGGAATCCCCAAGGCAGCGACCCTGTCGCACCGCAACCTCTGCTCCAACATCGAGGAGTCCATCGCCTGGGTGCCCGAACTCCACGAGGGGGCTGAGGTCTTCGACTGCGTCCTGCCCCTCTTCCACGCCTTCGGTTTCACCGTCGGGCTCATGGCTGGCATCCGGCTGGGTGCCACCGTCGCGCTCTTCCCGAAGTTCGACACCACGATGGTGCTCACCTCCCAGCGCCGCCTGCCCTGCACCTTCTTCCTGGGCGTGCCTCCGATGTTCGAGCGTCTCCTGAAGTCCGCCCACGAGTTCGACGCGGACCTGACGTCCATGTGTTTCACCCTCTCCGGGGCGATGCCCCTGTCCGCCGACCTCGCCCGGGAGTGGGAGGAAGCCACGGGTGGACTGGTCATCGAGGGTTACGGAATGACGGAGGCCTCCCCCATCCTGCTGGGCTCCCCGCTGTCGACCGCACGTCGGGCGGGCACACTCGGCCTGCCCTTCCCGTCCACCGAGATCCGCATCGTCGACCCGGAGGACATCTCCCGTGATGTCGACGACGGCGACGTCGGTGAACTCATCGCACGAGGCCCCCAGGTGTTCTCCGGATACTGGGGGCGACCCGATGAGACCGCCCAGACCCTCCAGGACGGGTGGCTGCGCACCGGTGACCTGGTGCGCGTCACGGACGGCTTCGTGGTCATGGCGGACCGCCGCAAGGAGATGATCAACTCTTCCGGCTTCAACGTCTATCCCTCACAGGTGGAGGACGCGGTGAGGTCCATGCCCGGCGTCAGCGATGTCGCAGTGGTCGGTGTACCCGCAGGGTCGGCAGGAGAGTCCGTCGTGGCGGCGGTCGTCCTGGAGGCCGGGGCGTCAGTCACCCTGGAGGACGTGCGCAAGTGGGCAGAGAAGTCCCTGGCCCACTACGCCCTGCCCCGGCAGCTGGTCGTCATGTCCGAGCTGCCGCGCTCCCAGATCGGCAAGGTCATGCGTCGCCGCGTCCGCGAGGAGCTCCTGGCGGTGCCCGCCCGCGTCGCCGAGCTGGCCGAGCAGGCCCAGGTCGCAGTCGACCAGGCGCAGAGCGCGGTCTCCGCGGCGGCCGCCGACGCCAAGGAACGACTGCGCGAGGCCACCGAGGCCCTGCGCAGCCAGACGACGGATGCCCCGGCACCGGACACCCTGCCGACACCGGACGGTGCTCCCGACGACGGGCACGCCACCGACGAGGACTCACACACCGACCACTGACACCTGCGCGGGGCCGCGTGGCCCAGGCGCCATGCGGGGGCCACTCGTCGAGCGAGGCCAGTCGCAGAACAGGGCCAGTCGTCAAGCAGGACCAGTGGTCGTGCAGGTGCCAGTCGTCGTGCAGGCTCAGTCGTCG
>JBQEKJ010000014.1:0-4632 GCA_052103835.1 Pauljensenia sp. | reverse complement strand
TCAAGCAGGACCAGTGGTCGTGCAGGTGCCAGTCGTCGTGCAGGCTCAGTCGTCGTGCAGGCTCAGTCGTCGAGCAGGCTCAGTCGTCGAGCAGGGTCGGGGCGTCGTCCTTGGGCGTGTGACGACGACGCACGGGACGTGCCTGACGTGTGCCCCTACCCGCAGAACTGGTTGCTCCAGATGGGTCAGCACTCCCGGCGACAGCGGGGGTTCCCACCGGTGCGACGCGCCCGGTGGTGTGGGGATCATCGTCGATCCCCTGCGGTGTCCCCTCACCTCCTGCGGAGGTACTGGGAGCGCCCGCCGTGCGCTGGGTGACGTCCTTCCCGGACGGCGCGTCCTCAGATCCGTCCGAGGAGGCCGCGACAACCCTGGAGTCGCGGACACGGAGCTCTCCGATCGCCTGCTCGAAGTCGTCGAGAGTGTTGAAGCCGCGGTAGACGGAGGCGAAGCGCAGGTAGGCGATCTCGTCGAGCTCGGAGAGGAAGGGGAGGATCGCCTTCCCGACCTCGGCCGTGGACACGCTGGAGACCCCGGATGAGCGCAGTGCCTCCTCGACCTGTTGGGCCAGCAGCGCCAGGTCATGGTCCGACACCGGCCTGCCCTGACACGCCTTGCGCACACCGGAGACCACCTTCTCCCGGGAGAAGGGCTCGACCACACCGGAGCGCTTGACCACCTGGAAGGAGGACGTCTCCAACGTCGTGAAACGTCGTTTGCAGGCCGTGCACTCACGGCGACGGCGGATGGAGGCGCCATCATCGGCGATCCGGGTGTCCACGACACGCGAATCCTCGTTGTGGCAGAAGGGGCAGTGCACGTGTGACCTCCGTCGGGAACCTGCCCCAACGCTACGTTCCCGCATGTCCCATGTGCAACACACACCACAGGGTGGGTCGCCGGATGCCGGCCCCGACCGGGCCCGCCGCCTTGCGGAACTCAGATGCCCCCTGTGCTCCGGTGATGCTCACTGCCCCGGTAGGACCAGATCCGTCCCCGGGGTCAGCACCGCGTCACTGCCGTCCAGACCGTTGAGGGTCTGGATGTCCAGGACCACCTGCTCCAACGGACGCTGGGAGCCGACTTGGTCAGCCAGGCCCCACAGCGACTCGCCCGCAGCAACCGAATGGACGCGGGTAGGACCGGCGTAGGGATCAGGCTGCGCGAGCAACCCGGCCCCCGCTCCGAGGGCAGCCGCCACTGCAACCGCGAGGACTCCGAGGAGCCCCCTGCGGACCATCTGCAGCGCCGCAGGGCGCGGGACTGCATCCTCCACCACCTCTCCGCGAACCACGGGACGACGGCGCATCGCAGGATCCTCGCAGAGCTGGGCCTCCCGACGCCGACGTGCGGAAGGAGCCGAGGAGATCGCACGGACCTCCGCGACCCGGGAATCAGGCACGGCGCGCAGCCGAGGACGGTCCTCACGCTGGCGTGCCGACCTCGTGGGAACCACATTGATCGCGCTCATGTCTGCTCCTCCACTCGTCCACATCGAACATGCGTTCGTCGAACACCTGTACGATACACTGATACCCGAGGAGATGTCGAGACCCGCTCGAACATGTGTTTCACATCCGTGTCGGACTCGCATAACCTGAGGACATCAGTGGAACAGCACCCATGTGCATCTGCGTCCGGTGACGGACGTGGCAGTTCCCGGACCACCAGGAGGCCCACCGTGCACGAGCAGCCGAACCTCTCGCCCCGCCAGATCCAGATCCTTGAGGTCGTCCGCGCGAGCGTGGACGGACACGGGTACCCTCCTTCGGTCCGTGAGATCGCCGACCGGGTCGGCCTGGCCTCGCCCTCGACCGTCAAGCACCACCTCGACGCACTGGAGCGCGCGGGCTGCCTCCAACGTGTCCCCGGTCGCCCTCGTGCCCTCGAAGTCTCGCCCCGCGGTCGCGCCGCACTGCCCACCCGGGAGCGTGTGGACCCACAGGACCCTGCACCCGCACCAGAGGCGGGGACGGACACCGTGGTCCCGGCGCGTCCCGCTTTGGTCACCGTCGAGGTCCCGGTCTCGCACGCCGACGAGGACGCCTCCGTGGTGCCCCTGGTCGGCAGGATCGCGGCCGGCTCACCCATCACCGCAGAGCAGCATGTGGAGGACGTCTTCGAACTGCCCACCTCACTGACGGGACGCGGCGACCTCTTCATGCTGGAGGTGCGCGGGGAATCCATGGTGGACGCCGGGATCCTGGACGGGGACTACGTGGTCGTCCGCGCCCAGGCCACGGCCGAGGACGGCCAGGTGGTGGCCGCCATGATCGAGGGGGAAGCCACCGTCAAGGTCCTCTCCCACACGGGCGGACATGTGTGGCTGATGCCGCGCAACGCCGACTACTCCCCCATTCCCGGCGACGAGGCGACCGTCCTGGGGCGGGTCGTGACCGTCATCCGCTCCCTGTGAGCGCCGTGGCGGTCGTCTGCTCCCTGTGATGGGGCGCTCGGCAGGCGGAGGGAATGCACCCGCGCGGCGGTCACCGCCACTCCCGGTCCACGCTCCCGCCCCCGGTCCGACTCTCCGCAGTGACGCGAACACAGCGATGCCCCGCCGGCCCAGGGCCGACGGGGCATCACCACATCAGGATCTGCTCAGAACCCCAGGTCGCGGGCAACCTGGCGCAGACGCTGGGCGGAGGCGGTGAGGCCGTCGCGCTCGGCGAGCGTCAGGGGCGGATTGAGTACGCGGCCGGCGCCGTTGCGCCCGACCAGGGTCGGTGCCGCCATGCACACGTCCGAGATGCCCTCCCAATCCTCCAGCAGGCTGGAGACGGTCAGGACGCGGTTCTCGTCGCGCAGGACCGCACTCGCGATGTTCGAGGCCGACAGACCGATGGCGTAGTTCGTCGCACCCTTGCCCTCGATGATCTTGTAGGCGGACTGGACGACCTCCGTGGCCAGCTCCTTGCGGAGTTCGGAGTCGAAGGTGCGCCCCGTCAGTGTCGGCCCCCACTGGGCCAGGGGGACGTTGCCGATCTCCGCGGAGGACCACATGGCCACCTCGGAGTCCCCGTGCTCACCGGCGACGTAGGCGTGGATGTTCTGCGTGGCCACACCCGTCTCCAGGGAGACGAGGTAGCGCAGGCGGGAGGTGTCCAACACCGTGCCGGAGCCGAACACCTGGTTGCGGGGCAGGTCCATCAGCTTGAGGGCGACGTAGGTGACGACGTCCACCGGGTTCGTGATGAACATGAAGACCGCGTTGGGGGCAACCTTCTGCAGGTTGGGGACGATCTTCTTCATGAGGCTGACCGTGGACCCGGCCAGTTCCAGGCGCGACTGGCCCGGCTTCTGCTTCGCACCGGCGGTGATGATCACCAGGTCCGCCCCGGCGACGATCTCGACGTCATCGGACCCCTCCACGGATCCGCACGGGGTGAACTGGATCCCGTGGGCGATGTCGAGGGCCTCGGCCTCGACCTTGGGCTTGTTGATGTCCTGCAGGACGATGCTGCGGGCGTCGCCGCGCATGGCGCACGCATAGGCGACAGCCGTGCCGACGGCACCGGCTCCGATGATCGCGATCTTCGAGGGGCGTCCGGTGGACGCCGACGGATAGAGACTCTTGGCAGTTGTCTGGGGCACTTTGCTCTCCTGTTCCCGACGGGCACACCCATCTTGTCAGATCCGGACACCCCGATGGGGGGACCTGGGACCGGTGACACGGACTTGCACCGGTCCGCGCCTACGTCCCCGTTGCTGCGGGCTGCTCCCCAGCCGTCACCGCGGCCAGCCTCCGCAGGCTCCCCCGCGCGACCTCGGGGTCCGTGGTCGGCCACATGGTGGGCATGGAAGCGCGGATGAAGGACCCGTAGCCCTTGGTCAGGAGACGCCGGTCGAGCACTGCGACCATGCCCCTGTCCTCGGTGCTGCGCAGCAGGCGCCCGGCGCCTTGCGCCATGAGCAGGGCGGCGTGGGTGAGATGCACCGCACGGAAGCCGCCGTAGCCGTGGCGCTCGGCGTCGATGGAGCGCGCCTTGGCCACCGGGTTGTGCGGGTGGGGGAAGGGGATGCGGTCGATGACCACCAGACGACACGCACTGCCCGGCACGTCCACGCCCTGCCACAGGGACATGGTCCCCACCAGGCAGGAGTCGCGATGGTCACGGAAACGCTGGACCAGCGCGGAGACGGTTTCCTCCCCCTGGACCAGCACCTCCAGGTCCGTGCCCTCACGCAGGGCCTCCGCACCCGCCTGGGCGCCCCGCCAGGAGGAGAAGAGGGCGAGCACACCGCCACCGCTCGCCTCAGCCAGGTCCACCAGTTCCGCGAGTGCCTCGGGGCCGGGACCGCCGGGGCCCGGGTCGGGCAGGTGGCGGGCGACGTAGAGGATGCCCTGGGTGGCCGTGTCGAAGGGCGTGCCCACATCCACCCCGTGCCACGGGACCTGGGAGACCATGAGCCCGGTCTCACGGGCCATCGCGTCGAAGGAACCGCCCAGTGCCAGGGTCGCAGAGGTCAGCACAGCGGGCCGCTCCCCCAGGCCGACGGCCCCGATGGGTCCGGCCACGTCCAGGGGCGCGATGACGAGCTGCTGGCTGCCCTCGCGCTCATTGCGCGAGACCCAGGTAATGGACTGGGTGGGATCACGGTCCCAGGCGTCCATCGCGCCCGAGAGTTCCT
>JBQEKJ010000013.1:4855-18696 GCA_052103835.1 Pauljensenia sp. | reverse complement strand
CGCACCGTCGTCAGCGGCGGGTCCGTGTGGGTCATCAGCGCGGAGTCGTCGGAACCGACCACCGACAGGTCCCTCGGCACCACCCTGCCCGCGCGCTGGGCCGCGCGGATCGCGCCCAGGGCGATCGGGTCACTGGCGCAGACGATGGCCGTGACACCACGGTCGAGGAGCACCTGGGCCGCGGCCTGGGCTCCTTCCATCGTGTAGGAGGAGCGCACGACGGCGCCCTCGTCCAGGGGGACGCCGCGACGGGCGCAGGCACTGCGGGCGGCAGCGAGCTTGCGTTCGGAGGGGACGTGGTCGACCGGTCCCAGGAGGAGCCCGATCGCGGAGTGGCCGAGGGAGACCAGGTGACCGATCGCCTGCTCCATGGCCTGGGCGTCGTCGCAGACCACCGAGGGGAAGGGCAGGGTCTCGATCGCGGCATTGACGAGGACGACCGGAAGCTTGCGTTCCGAGAGGACCCTGTAGTGGTCCTGACTGGCGTCGCGCTGGGCGTAGTTGCCGCCCGCGAAGATGATGCCGGAGGCGTTCTGGGTGAGGAGCATGTCGATGTAGTCCTCCTCGACCATGCCCCCCACTGCCCGCGTGCACAGCACCGGGGTGCATCCACGTTGTGCCAGCACCGTCCCGACGACGTCGGCGAAGGCGGGGAAGATCGGATTGGAGAGCTCGGGCAGCACGAGCCCGACCATCCGCGCCCGGGCACCGCGCAGTTTCGTCGGCCTCTCGTAGCCGAGCACGTCCAGGGCCGTCAGGACCGCTTCACGGGTCTGGGGGGAGGCGCCTGGACGACCGTTGAGCACCCTGCTCACGGTGGCCTCGGAGACACCGACCTTCTTTGCCACGTCACTCAGTCGGGACATGGCAGCCATCGTATACCACCCGGGCGCAAGATCCATGCACTTCTTGCATGGTCTTGCGTGCACCTTGCGGCTCATGCTGACTCAGCGCATGCCCGCCCTGCGGTAGCTCTCGTCACGCATGTCCATCACCGGAGCCCACTTGCGGTTCCACACGGACGCTCCGAGCAGGGCGCCGGTGGCGCCGACGACCAACGAGGCGATGACGCCGACGACGCTGGCCGCGCCGACGTAGGCGAGGCTCGCGGCCACCGCAGCGGACAGGAGCACTCCCGCCAGCGCGACCGGCAGGCGCAGGCGCCGCTGCACCAGCATGACCAGCACGGTCGCCGCTGCAGCTGACGCCGCTGCCGCACTCACGAGGAAGCCTGTGGCTCCCGCGGTCACGGTGGAGACCAGCCCGGTCGCGATCCAGGCCGAACCCATGACGACCAGCAGGGGGAAGCGCAGGGACCTCACCCGCGGGCGCGACCCGAGCGCAGCCATGGCGGCAAGCACCACCAACGTCATCCCGAATGGTCCGAACACTGCCTGGGCGATCCCGGCGAAGATCGTCGGGGCAGCGGCCGTACCCAGGGCAGCTGCGACCGCGACGCCACCGGGCAGCGCAGTGGCACCCAGGCTGGTCGTGACGATGCCCGCCAGTGCCATCACACCCAACGTGACACCGAGCAGCGCGACCGGAACGCCCGGCATCGGCATCGCGTTGCCCTCCTCGGTGTTCCTCAGGGGGCCGCGCCCCGGGCGTTCCTCCCCCGACAGACCACCCCCGGCATCCCCGTGGGGGCGCTGTGTGCAGCTCGGTCCTTCCCGGTGTCCGTCCTCGAAGACCAGGGTGACCTCGGGGATCCTGTCATCGGCAGTCATCGCGTCTCCTCTCGCCGCCGTTTCCACCGATCCAAGGCTGCGCACCTGTGAAAGGGCTGGAAGCCAGCCGTGCGCAGGCCCCGGGAGACCTCCATTCCGCCACGGGCGAATACACCGCCCTCTCTCCCTCCCCTCCCCTCCCCTTTCTCTCCCCCGAGGCACGCCTCCCCAGATGCTCGAAGCACGCCCCCACGAAGGGTCGAGGCACGCCCCTCCTTGGACTCACTTCGGGCTCCCGACCGAGAAGGCGTGCCTCGCGCGTCCAGAGAGGCGTGCCTCGCGGGTCAGGACGCTGGCTGGGTTCAGGAGGAGGTGTCGAGGGCGACGAGGAAGTCGTCCTCGTCCACCACGGTGCCCCCCACGACGGAGAAGACCAGCCCGGCCGCCTCCTCGATGTCCCGTGCCGAACGCAGTCGCTCAAGGCGCGCCGTGCGTGTGAGGGGCGCTTGTTGGAGCGCGACGTCACCGTCGGACTGCCAGCGCAGCCGGTACTCGACGACCACCCCGTTGCTCCACGGCTCCCAACGCAATGCCTGGGGGACCATGGGCACCTGACGTACCTCGATGAGCATCTGCGAGCGGTTCCCGACGGGGGCCAGAAGCGCGTATCCGTCGACCACCTGGGGGTCCTCGGCTGCCCGGCGGCGGGACTCCTCGATGGAACGCAGCACCTCCTCGGGAAGGTCAACGCGGCCGTCGACCATTGCGGAGATCCGCTGGACCTCGCGCCTGGTGGGCCGACGCGGCTCCGTGTGGTCGACGTCCCGGGAGTCCATGACCGTGGGGAACACGGGGCGCAGGACACCCAGCAGGTCGTCGGGCAGGACCCAGCGGGGGGAGTAGACCGTCAGGCTCACGGCGGAGTCCGGGTCCGGTGTGATCACCTGGCCACTGCCACTGGCACGAATCGCTCCGGCAAGCCTGCGGGCCATGCGCCTCAGGCTCAGGAGTACCCGGTACTCGACTCCGGCGGGCATGCCATCGGGGAAGGCCCGGGCCCACTCGTCACGCTTGACGATCTCCGGCGTGGGGGCCGGCCCCCGGGTCGCCGGGCAGATGAGCACCCAGGCCTGGGTCAGGTCAGCAGCCGTCCCGAGAACATGGCGGACGTCCGCGTCGACCAACCACGGTCCCTGCAGTGCAGCCTGCCCCCCGAGCCGGAGCATGCCGGGCCCTGCCCAGCCCGCGTCCTCCCACACGGAGACGGCCAGTGCCTCGACCTCGTCGGACTCGACCTCCGAGGAGAGCAGCAGAAGGTGGTGGGACAGTGCCCAGTCCGCCTCAATCGGATGGGCCGCGTCGATTCGCTGAAGGGGAGCCGCCAGGGGTGCTGTGACCCTCTCGTGGACGACCCGCCCCCCCTCCCCGATGCGGTAGGCGGAGCTGAGCATGTCCAGTCCACCGATCGCGGTCATGGTGGTCTCGGTCAGGGGGTTGGGAGGTGCGCTCGCAGGAGTTGGCGGGACCTGGGCGAGCTTGTCCCTGATGGAGCGGCGCTCGGGTGGGCGCGGTTCGTCACTCATCGTCGGGCCGCTCGATACGGAGCCTCGAGAAGCGCAGGTGACTGCGCGAGGGTGTGGGTCCACGCTGGCCCTGGTAGTGGGACCCGACCCCACTGGAACCATAGGGGTTCAGCGCCGGTGTGGAGAGGTCGAAGAAGCACAGCTGCCCGACCTTCATACCCGGGTAGAGCAGGATCGGCATGGTCGCAGTGTTGGAGAGCTCCAGGGTCACGTGTCCTGAGAACCCGGGATCGATGAAACCTGCCGTGGAGTGTGTGAGCAGGCCGAGACGGCCCAGGGATGACTTCCCCTCCAGGCGAGCCGCGATGTCGTCACCGAGGGTGACCCGCTCGTAGGTGGCACCCAGGACGAACTCGCCCGGGTGGAGCACGAAGGGTTCGTCGGGCCCGACATCGACCAAGTGTGTCAGGTCGGACTGGTCGGAGGCCGGGTCGATCACTGAGTAGCGGTGGTTGTCGAAGAGGCGGAAGAGCCTGTCCAGACGCACATCGATGCTGGCTGGTTGGACCAGGTCACGCTCGAGCGGGTCGAGCTGGATCCGCCCGGAGTCGAACCCGGCAAGGATGTCACGGTCACTGAGCAGCATGGTCGCAATTGTGGCACGACCGCGACGCTCGCGGGTTCCGAGGCCCCAGCCGGGACGAGAATCGGGGTGCGCCGGTCCCGCAGGATGGGCAAGGTCACCCACTTCCACGGGCACAACCCCGAGGCGCTCCCCTCCGCTGCTACTGGAGGGGAACCCCGTTCGCATCCGTGACGTACTGGCCCTGACGCGTCACGATCTGGATGATGTCGACGATCACCCACACCGCCACGGCGAACACCGCCACGAATCCGACGAGGAGCCATGTGGTCGCCCACCCGACCACATTGAGCACCAGCTGGATGACGCCCTTCTGCGTGTAGCCGAGGTAGAAATTGTGGATGCCGAAGGTCCCCAGGAAGAACGCGAGCAGCACCGCGACCACCATGTTCTTGGGCACCTGACCGGGAACGACCTGGCCATACGCCTGCTGGGCGTAACCCTGCTGAGCCCCGGCCTGACCATACGGCTGCTGGCCATACGGCTGCTGGCCGCCGGCCTGACCATAGGGCATCTGCCCCTGCGGCGCCTGGCCACCGGGCTGGGGGTAGTAGGGCTGCTGTCCGAATGACGGCTGCCCGTAGGGCTGCTGTGAGCCCTCCCGGGAACTCCCCGGCTCGGGAACCGCGCCCGGATTCTGATCGTCCTGACCCATCGGGCCCTCCTGGTCCGTCGGCATCGCGTCTGTGTGCAGGGCGATTCTCCCATGGTCACCAACGGCGCGGACCCGAAGGCGCACACCTCGTGCCGAATCCCCGGCGAACCCCCAGCTCCACCATTCTGTGTGGCCGTGCGTTCCGTCCTCGCGCGCACCGGAAGAAGCGCCGCACGGTCCCGGCACCATGGGGCGGAGATGCTGCACCCGTGCGTCCCATCGGCGGAGTCGACAGACAATGTGACCTCGACGAGGCAGGACCAGCTCGAGACCTCGGCTGTGACCTGCACACATCCATCGAGCTACACGGTCCTGAACCCAGCGTGCCCAAGCATTGTCTGTCATCCGCCAGGCCGCGGACCCGCGCAACGAGCCAGCTGCCCTCCACGGGCACCACTGCGACGGTGTGGGCGCCGTCCCGCTGGGCGCCTCGGCCTCCGGGTACCCGCCCCCGACGGGGAAGCGGGCCCGACACGCTACCCTGAGCCCGTGTTCGACCCCCTTCTCCCGTGGTTCGCAGGCCACCGCCGTGACCTCCCCATGCGTGACGAGGGCGTCTCCCCCTGGGCCACCCTGGTCTTCGAGGTCATGAGCCAACAGACACCCATCCCGCGCGTGCAACCCGTGTGGGAGCACTGGATGGAGCGTTGGCCTGCACCCGCTGACCTGGCTGCCGCCAGCCCCGCCGACGTGCTGGTGGCCTGGGACCACCTGGGCTACCCCTCGCGCGCGCTGCGTCTGCAGCGCTGCGCCGCAGCCATCGCCGCCCGGCCCGGGGGCCGAGTCCCCGCCGACTTCGAGGAGCTGCTCTCCCTGCCCGGCATCGGCCCCTACACGGCCAGCGCGGTCTCCTCCTTCGCCTACCACCGCCGCGTCCCCGTGCTCGACACGAATGTGCGACGTGTGCTGGTACGCACACTCGACGGGGTGGAGTTCGCGCCCTCGTCGACACCCTCACGCACCGAACGTTCCCGCGCCGAGGAACTCCTGCCCCCGGACGGTGCTGCAGCAGCGGAATGGAACGTGGCACTCATGGAGCTCGGTGCGCTGGTGTGCACCCAGCGCTCCCCCCGCTGCCCGCAGTGCCCGCTGGCCGAGGAGTGCCGCTGGTTCGCGGCCGGGCGACCTCCCGCCGAGGTCCGACCGCGCGGCCAGTCCTGGGCGGGCACCGACCGGCAGGCCCGGGGACGCGTCATGGCCCTCCTGCGCGAGGCGCACACCGCCCAGCGTCACGTCCCGCGCGACGAGGCCCTGGAGGCGGCGACCCTACCCGGCGCGGAGGGGGCGCAGGCCGGGCGCGTCCTGGACGCGCTCCTGGCGGACGGGCTGGTGGCGGTGGACCCCGCGGACGGAGGACTGCGTCTACCGCACTGAGGGAAGTGCGGCGTCGCCCTCGTCAGGGGTGCTGCTCCCAGAATCGGCATTGCCGCCGCCGCGCGCTGCACCCCCGGCGGCACCACTCCCCGTCTCCACGCGGCCCTCTTCGCCGGCGTCTCCGCCCACGTCACCGGCGCCAGCGTCCGCACCCTCGGCGTCACCGTCGGGCGTCGTGTCCCCACCTCCGGCGCGCTGGAGGACGCGGTAGGCGCGACCGTCCGCGAGCGCACGACGCCCGTCGGGGATCGAGAAGGCGACGCCGACGACCACCAGGGTGATGATGCCGGCGGCGACCAGCAGCGACTCCACACTCACGCGGTCGGCGAGGGGCCCGAAGACGAGCATCCCCAGCGGCATCCCCACCGCGAACACGATGGAGACGAAGCTGAAGACACGGCCCATGTACTCCGGCTCGACCTTCTCCTGGAGCAGTGTCATGGACGGGGTGGAGAAGAACGGCACGGCGACACCGGTGAGGAACATGAAGGCGTAGAACACCCACAGGTTGGTCGAGAGCCCCAACGCGATCGAGAGCAGGCCGAAGCACACGCAGGCGACGAGGATCATGTGCTGACGGGAGCGGCGCGTGAACCAGATGGACACCGCAGCACCCGCCAGGGTCATGCCCACCGAGAAGGCGATCTCCAGGGCGGTGAGCATCCAGACCTCGTCGCCGAAGGTGCGGGTGACCATCAGTGGCGTGAGGAACGAGGGCGCGACCGTGAGCACGAAGATGATCCCGTACACGGTCATCAGCCAGCGCACGACACGGTTGCCGAAGGTGTAGCGCACGCCCTGGACCAGGTCCGTCAGGTACGAGGACGCCTCCGCCGTCGCGCTGCGCACGGTGGGCACGGCGATGAAGGCGAGGACGGCGATGCCGATGACGGCGGTGACCACGTCGACGAAGAAGGTGGGGATGATGCCCCCGGCCGCGAAGACGGCGCCCGCCGCCGCGGGGGCGAGCAGTGCCATGGCGGACTGGATGGTCGTGTTGATGCCGTTGACCCGCATGAGGTGCGCCTGAGGGGTGAGCTGGGGGATGACGGCTGCGACCGCGGGCGTCTGGAAGCCCGCCCCGACGGAGCGCACGGCGACCGCAGCGTAGATCAGCCACAGGTCCCGGTACCCGGCACTCATGGCCAGTGCCAGTCCCAGGGTCGTCACCGCGATCGTCGCGTCGGCGGAGATGATGAGGACCTTGCGGTTGACACGGTCGGCCAGGGTGCCCCCGAAGAGGGAGACCAGCGCCTGGGGCAGGAAGGCGAAGAGGGCGTAGGCCATCATGACGGTGCCGGACTTCGTCTCCAACGTCAGGTACCACATGACGGCGTACTGGACCAGGCTCGACCCGAACAGGGAGACGGTCTGGCCCGTCAGGAACAGCGCGATGCGCCGCTTCCAGACGGGGTCCCCCTCCGAGGGGGCGGAGGGGTCGGTGGGTGCGTCGGAGGTGTCGGATGTGTCGGTCACGGCCAGCTCGCTGGCAGCCTCGTGCGGCGCGCCGGGGACGTCGCGGCCAGCGGTCCCGTGCTGCTCACGGGACGTCGCGTCCGGGGCAGCGGCAGGGCCGGGGACGTCGGGGATCTCGGAGGGAAAATGGTCGTCGGGGGGGGAGGGGGGGTTGGGGGGTGGAAAATGGGGCGGGGGGGGGGGGGGGGCTCTCGGGCGGGGGATTCTCCACCTGGCGAACTCTAGCGGCTCCCGGGCCTCACCTCACATGGAGAACCTCTGGGGAGCAGGACGTCAGTACCGGATGGCGTCGATGGGTTTGACGCGGATGGCGGCCAGTGCGGGGATGATCCCACACAGTGCGCCGACGGCCGTCGCGATGCCCACCCCGGCCACGGCGGCCGAGGTCGGGAAGGGTGGACGCTCCTGGAGGTAGATGCCCATCCCCTCCAGGGGGATCAGGCGCAGGATGACGATCGCGAGCCCCACCCCGATGACCCCCGCGACGAAGGTGGCGACCACGGACTCCAGGAACACCGCGAAGAAGACGCGCGTGGCGGAAGCCCCCATCGCGCGTCGGATCCCGATCTCGCGGATCCGCTGGCGCACGGTGACGATGGCGACGTTGAGGAGGCCGAGAGCGCCGAGGAGGATGACGATCGCGCCGATCGCCATGATGACGGTACGGATCATGCCCAGCGTCTCCTGGCCCGAGTCGAAGTCCTCCCCGCCCATGACGTCGACCTGCCACCCCTCGCCCAGGACAGCGGCGAGGGCGGCCGGCAGTGTCGTGCGCGCCTGGTCGGCCTGGTCCTCGCCCGCCCACACGTACATGGAGGCGGAGCCCGTCCCCTGGTCTTCGGTCGGCTTCATGATCTGCCAGGAGTCGTAGGGCAGGTAGACGATCGGGGACTCCCACGCACCCGTCGACTTGAGCACGCCCACCACTCGCAACTGCTGGGTCTGGCTGCCCGTGGTGGACAGGACCAGCGGATCGCGGATGTCCGGTCTGCCGAAGTACTCCCACATCGCCCCGTTGATGACCACGGGCGTGACCCGCTGGTTGACGTCACCCGATCGCAGCCATCGTCCCTGCTGGGTCTCGAGGCGGAAGATGGTCTGGTAGGCCGGGTCGACGGCCTGGACCTGGGGTTCCTGGTAGCCGTACTCCGGGGGAGGGACAGGTGCGCCGTGGAAGGTGCCCCGGGTCGTCAGCTCGTTCATCTCCGTCAGTTGGAGTGAGCCGTAGTCCGAGCGCGACCAGAACGGGATCGAGAAGCGGTCCGCGACCGTCACCATGGCGGCGCCGAGTGGGTCATCGGCGATCCCTGTCGCCTCCGAGGTCCATCCCGTGTCGCCCGTTGTGCCGGACCCGGCGGCGTCAGTGGCATCAGCGTCCTCAGAACCGCTGACCACTGTCATCCCGCCGCCCGAGGAGTACTCGACCTGGGTGTCCGCGCTGCCCTGGTCCGTCTGGATCTTCTGGGGCATGAGCGTGAGGGTGACGGACCGTCCCGACCAGGACTCCATCAGCTCCTTGTTCGACTGGACGATGAGGTCACCCAGGGCGATGACCGTGGACATGGCTGCGACTGCGGCCACGACCCCGACGAGGGAGAGCACCACGCGGGCCTTCTGGACCCGGACCTCCCCCCAGGCCTCGACCAGGGCACCGATGAGTTGGTTGAGGAACCTCATGACTCCTCCTCGGTGACGGCATCCCCGGTGCGGAGGTCCACCGGGCCGAGCGGAGCAGCACCTGCGAGTGGAGCGGACGCAGGGGACTCAGCAGGGGAACCTGAGGGCTCTGGGGGTGGAACCGGAGCAGATCGTCCTGACGGTGAGGGCTGTACAGAAGGTGCGGGTGCAGGTCGGACCCGGGAACCACCGGGCGCAGGAGCCGCGCCAGCCCCGACGGGGCGGGATAGGAGCGCGGTCCCCACGGACGCTCCGACCAGACCGTCCCCGGGCAGGGCCACGACCGGCTCCCCACCGACAGTGGGCACCAGGGCCTCCCTGGCGTCCGTGACCTCCTCCAGGACGCCCTCACCCAGGGCCAGTACTCGATCGGCGCGGACGGCCACATTGAGGTCATGGGTGATCACGACCAGTGCCGAGTCGTTCTCGTGGGCCACCTCCTCCAGGAGGGCCATGACGGAACGCCCGGTGTCAGGATCCAGCGCGCCGGTGGGCTCATCGGCCAGGATGATCCGGGGCTTCCTCACCAGTGCCCGGGCGATGGCGATGCGCTGCTGCTCACCCCCCGACATCTGCGTCGGGTAGGAGTCCAGGCGGTCACCCAGCCCCACGCGTTCCAGCATGGCTGCGGCCAACGCACTGCGTCGCCAGAAGTCCGATCCCGTGGCGTAGAGCAGGGGGACCTCGACGTTCTCCTGGGCCGTGCGGGCATTGAAGATGTTGAACTGCTGGAAGATGAAGCCGAAACCTGAGCCCCTCATGCGTGCCCGACGCGCCTCGTGCAGGCGCAGGACGTCGACCCCTGCGACCGTGTAGGTCCCCGACGTGGGCCTGTCGAGGAGCCCCATGATGTTGAGCAACGTCGACTTGCCCGTCCCCGAGCGCCCGACGATGGAGACCTGCTCCCCCGCCTCCACCGCGAGGTCTATCCCGCGCAGGATGTGCAGGTCCGACCCGTCGGGCAGGATCACGCTGCGGGTCACCCCCGCCAGCTCCAGGAGTGCCACCTCAGCAGCCCTCACCAGTCATCGGGTTGCACTGCATCTCGGTCTCCTGCTCACCGGGCACGAACTCGAGGACCTCCTGGCCCTCGCTGAGCCCCTCCTGGACCTCGATGCGCTCGCCGTCGCTGAGGCCGAGCTTGACCTGCACCTTCTGCGGATTGGCCGGATCGTTGCCGGGCAGGTAGACGTAGCCGCTCTGGAACCGGCCCTCGACAGCGGTGGCCGGGAGGGTCTGGACATCCGTCGCCTCCCCCGCCACCAGATCCATCTTCACCTGGAGGCCGGGGAAGACCTTCTGGTCACCCGGGATGGCACAGGTGGCCAGGATGGAGGTGGCGGAGTCGCCCTCGTTCCCGGTGGTCCCCGCACGGGTGGCGGCGTCGGTGGAGGAGTCCGCCCCGGCCTTGGGGGTGACGACCTGCAGACCGCTGCACTCGAAGGGAGCCGGCCCGTTGGTGATGGTGATCGTGGCGGTGTCGGGCACGTCCTGGATGCGGTACATCTGGTCGGGCGTGAGGGTGGCGACCGCGGAGAAGCTGGGGGGCTGGATGCTGCCGAGGCTGTCGCCGATGGCGAACTGCTGACCCATGAGGGCCGTGAGCTGCAGGGTCCCCGCTGCGGGAGCGTTGATCCAGGCGTTCCTCCACTGTGACTTCCCCGGGGTGACCGTGGTGTTGCCCTCCGCGTCGGTGGTCATCGTGTCCTCGCCGGGGATCTCCTTCTGGATGAGGAGGATCGGATCACCCTGGGCGACGACCTGCCCGTCAGCGGCGTAGACGGCGGTCACCTCGCCCTCCCCGGAGGCGCGGACGGCTGTGGCCGCATCGGAGCGGATGGTGCCCTCCAGGGAGATCGAGTTCGTGATCGTCCCCGTCTCCGTGGTCACCGTCATCTGCCCGTACTCAGCACCGGGGTCAAGGGTCGGGTCCTCCGCCTGCGCAGTTGCGGGGAAGAATGCGAACTTCACGAGGGCGACCGCGACGACGGTCCAGACCAACAGCCTGAGGACGGACATCACGGTGGCACCGCGGGATCGGGAGGTGCTCATGGCTGCTCCTGGTGTGGCTCGACGGCGAGTCGCCGAAGTGGATGCTGGGCACTGCGGGGGATGGTGAGGATGTGACTGCCGGGAAACGCATCCGCGCGCACCGGCCGACGGTTGACACCCTATGCCTGCTGGTCAGGTGGAGGGGAAGGACCTGCCGACACGATCAGGGTCGATTCAGGGTCGGGTCAGGGTCACTCAGGGTCGGTCGGGAGGCCGTCTGGGTCGGTCAGGACCGCTCCGGATCCCGCCCCTTCGACAGCACCGGTCAGGATCCGTCCAGGTTCTCTGATGGCCGACACCGCCCACAGTGCCGACGCGACCCATCAGGTTCCGTTCACACCCCTCAACTCCCTGACCATTCGGTGGTTCACCAGGCGGACGCCATTCCTCACCGGGTGTTGCTCGGCCAGGACCCGGAAGCCGTTGGCCTCGAAGAATGGACGGGCGGTCAGACTCACATCAGCCGTGAGCTCGTCGGCACCCTGCGCGCCCGCGATCTCGCTGAGACGGCGCAGTAGAGCGGTCGCGATGCCTCGGCGTCCGTGCGCGGGTGCGACGAAGAGCATGTCGATGTGCCCGGTCCCCGTGAGACCCGCGAAGCCGACCACGATCCCGCCCGACGTCTGGTGCTGCGCCCTGTCCTCCACGACTGCGACCACTGTGCGCGCTGAACGCCGGGCACCGTCCCACTCCTCCAGGTCCCGGGCCAGGGGTGGATCAGGGAGCGGTCGAACTCGGGGACCGCCCTCGTCAACGTCGGCGTCCCCGGCACCGGCACCGGCACCGGCACCGGCACTGGCACTGGCACTGGCACTGGCACTGGCATCATCGGCGCGGGTCCGACCCCTGCCACGGCTCCTCGCTGGCGGGACGCGCGTTCCACCGCCGGCCCATGCGGCCAGCTGCTCGGGCGTGTAGTCGACTGCAGCGGTCACGGTCACCGCTGCGGTGAACACCTCAAGGGTCGCCTGCGCCTCCTCGCTCGTGTAGGGACGGAGGCGGACAGGAGGACTCCCGAGGATCCCGGGCACGGCCGAGTCATGCATGCCCTCAGCGTAGAGGTGGCCCGACAGGCGACCCGGCCCACGGCATGATCCCTGGGCACCCGGAGCAGTGCGGACCGACAGCCGGTCGCGTGATGCGAAAAACCCCCGCCGTGGCGGGGGCTCGCTGTGGAGCGGGCGACGGGAATCGAACCCGCGCTACGAGCTTGGGAAGCTCGAGTTCTACCATTGAACTACGCCCGCGTCGTCGCCCATGTGTGCGGCGCGACCTCACGATGATACCCATTCGATACGTCCACGTCCAAGCGACGGTCCAGTGCCGGGCACCGCACCTGCAACCGACTCGCGTCGCCCTCGTCGATCCCCTGCGCCACGGGACGCGAGCCGGCCCGCGACGCCCGAGCACGGCGGCACCCCGCACCCCGTCCGCCCACAGGACGCTGAAAACCACCGCACCCCGCACCCCGCACCTATCATGACCGGGTGACCAAGCGCCCCGTCGTCGCCGCGGCGATCCTCGACTCCCTGGACCACCCCACCCGGTTGCTGTGCGCTGCGCGTGCCTACCCCGAGGAACTGGCGGGACGCTTCGAACTCCCCGGCGGCAAGGTCGAGGACGGCGAGACACCCCTGGAGGCGCTGGACCGCGAGATCGCGGAGGAGCTGCGCACCACCCTCAGCATCGGGAACCGGGTCCCGGGCCCCGACGACGGGTGGTGGCCAATCCTCCAGGGCAGGCGAATGGGCGTGTGGCTGGCGGAGGTCCGCCCCGGTTCCCCCGCACCCCACATCGGCACCAGCCACGTCGAGCTGCGATGGGTCCCCCTGGACGAGGTAGCGACGCTGGACTGGATCGGCCACGACCTTCCCATTGCCCGTGCCGCGGTCTCCACCGCGCTCGAACACGCCGCCTGAGGGGCTCGCCCCTCAGTGGAGGGTGTCCGAGGTACGCCCGCCGGACAGCCCCGCGCATCCATGTGTTGTCTCGACGGAGTTTTGCCCCCGATCCGGCACGAAATGGCAACGAGACCACACCTGAATGCACGGGCTCGTGGATCCGGGCCCAGAGGTCCAGCCCAGTCGGCCCAGTGGGCCCAGTCGCCCCGGTCGGCCCAAGCGAGCTCAGCGGGTCCAACAGATCCAGCGGATCCACCAGGCCCGGTCGACCCAGCCTGCCCCGGCCCACCCCTCCAGGCCCCGTCCCGGCGTCCGCGAGATGTCACTCCCCCAGGCTTGACGACACAGAGGGGGCAGATGTCAGAATGATCCCATGCCGAAGATCATCGGGACGACGCTGGCCGACCATCGCGAACTGACCCGCCAGAAACTCTTCGATGCCCTGGGCGAGCTCCTGGCAGAACAGTCCTTCGACTCGATCACCATGTCGCAGATCGCCCAACGCGCCGATGTCGGCCGCACCGCGGTCTACAACCACTTCGCCGACAAGGAATCCCTGCTCCTGGCCTTCATGCGTCACGCCACCTCCGGCTTCGCCGACGCCCTGACCGAGGCCCTGGCGGACGAGGACGACGTCATCGAGCAGCTGCGCATCTACATCCGGGCCCATCTGGAGCTGCGCGGCCGCTTCCACCTGGCCTCACGCCTGGACCTGCGTTCGATGGTCTCCTCCTCCAGCGCCGATCACCTGCGTGACCACGCAGGCATCGTCGAGCACATCCTCTTCCACATCCTCGAGGAGGCCATGGTCCAGGAGCGCATCCCCCGACAGAACTCCCTGGCACTGGTCTCGCTGGTCCTGTCCAGCCT